>NZ_LZHO01000086.1:0-30917 GCF_001690895.1 Gilliamella sp. Nev5-1
ACAGAATCGACAGCAAAGCTAGACACGCACACCACTCAATATAGCTAGTACGCTGTCACCTTATTAACTCATATGAAGAATAATAACATGTATAAATCATCAATCATGGAATGGTTGCAATCGAATGCGCCATTAATTTACGGTGTCATTCTATCCATCATTATAGCCTACGGTCGTTTAACATATGACGGGGTAGGCGGACGCCGTAAATGGGTTGAAGCGTTATTGTGTGGTGCGTTGTCATTAGCTGCTAGCAGTGGGCTAGACTATTTTGGCTTACCAGTTAGTATGAATCCGTTTATTGGTGGCGCAATTGGATTTTTAGGTGTTGATAAATTACGTCAAGTATCAAATTCAATGTTAAGAAAAAGGGTTGACAACAACGATGACTAAGCTAACTGAACATTTTACGCTAGAAGAGTTTACTCGCTCGACAACAGCTAGTAGATTAAAAATTGATAACTCTGTGCCTGCTGATTTAATGCCCAACGTGCAATTAACAGCTATTAAGCTGGAGTTGGTAAGAAAAGCTTTAGGTAAGCCAATTATTATCACGTCTGGATATCGCTGTCCTGCGCTAAATGCTAAAGTTGGCGGTGTAGCAACAAGCGCTCACACAAAGGGATTAGCGGTAGACTTTAAATCGTCATTCGGTACGCCTAAAGAGATTTGTCAACAGTTGGTTGATGCTGGGGTGCAGTTCGATAAATTAATTCAAGAGCATAATCAATGGGTGCACATTGGTTTTAGTCCGACACATAATCGCCAAATAGTGTTAACAGCAGCCAAGCAGGGCGGTAAAACGGTTTATTTGAGTGGTTTAAAATGAATAAAACATACACGGCAATAGCGATTATTTTTACATTTATGATTTATGTTATTGTTAATTTGTGTAAAGACAAAGAAGCAATTCAAAAAACAAACGATGAACTGCTCGGAAAAATCGAACAGTTAAATCAGAACATCGCTAAAAACAATCAAATCATAGCAGATAATGAGCAAAGCAAACGCGAGCTAGAAAACCAATCGCTAGAACGTCAGGAGCGAATCAATGAGCAACTTAAAAATAATGACTGTGCTAATGAGCGTGTTCCTAGTGTTATCTCTAACAGCTTGTACAACAGAGCGAAAAGTTTACGTCAATCGGTCGATACCAGCGAATCTACTTATCGACAGTATCCCAAATCTACCGCCAAAATCCATGAAATTCGGCGATAGTTTGAAATATAACGAGCATTTGCTAAATGTTATTGAGAAGTGTAATAGCGATAAAAGGGCGATAAGAGAGATTAGTAATTAAAGAGGTAAAAATGGCAGTATTTAAACGTGTTTCAAAAGAATATATTCAAATGAATTATACCCATTACGCCTTGGCGTACGGAATTTACCCGATTTATATCGGTAAACTACATCACGAATCACCAACTGTAGAAGTTAGAAATTGGTTTCCAGGGCGGGGGTTAACCTTGCTTGATAATATAATTCAACCAATACTAACACTACTTGGTAAAGAGAATGTGTTTATGTTTAAAGTGACTGGCGAAATAAAATGTGACGAAGATAACTGGTTACCAAGAATGCAGAAATTAAAACCGCACGAAGAATCATCGTTTTGGCAAAGGTTTGCGATAAGCCAACTTGACGTTGCAATACGTGATTTACATGAAATCAGGGCAAACACAGATTTCCCTGAGTGGGTGGATAATTGGGTTTGCGGTAAATTAGATTGTGCGTTAAGGTTTATTAAAAGCTCAAAAGGTAAGAATGGCTGTAAATCAATGGCGTATGACGCATACCAGATGGTGACCAATGCTTTGCTAGTATTAGATTTGTTTAGTTCCAAAAATCTATACAATGGCAAACCAGACATTAGCATTCTAGAAGAATACATCAAAAGCAAGAATAAATAATTATTCACTTTTACCACATAAACTATAAAAATCCCCGGGCGGTTATAAAAAATAACTGCATATTTAATCAAACCGCTTAATTGCGGTTTTTTTATATCTGAAATTTGCCATCACACGGCAATTAACAACAAGAGCCACTTAGGAATGAGTTTTAGAGGGCACCAGATGGTTGTCATGGTTACCTCTCTTGACTGGTTCCCTGTGTGACTAAAACTCATTTCTAATGGAGAAATCATGAATATTACAATTTTAAATACTGCAATAAAACAAGATAAAAAAGGGCTATTTTGTATCAATGATATACATAAAGCTAGTGGAAATGATAAAAGTAAGCAGCCATCAAACTGGTTACGCCTTGATTCTACTCAAGAACTAATCCAAGAATTGGAGGACTCCTCAGATATGAGGAGTGGACAAAAAGCAATTGAGGTTATAAATGGTGGTAATTATCATGGATAATAATAAAAACCCTATTTTTATGCTCGCATTGTTAGTATCTCATATGTAGAGCATCTCATGAGAATAAATGGCGATAATATTTTTAAGCACCATTTAGGAGATCTAGAATTAGAACCTGACAGACTCGCCTCCTTTTTGGAGGGATACTATGAACAACATCTTTCCGAATTTGAGCGTATGTGTATGTACGACTCAATGATTGATCTAAGTAAAACAAAAGAAGGTTGTTCATTTAAAATTGGTACTACTTTTTATTTAAGTCAATCTGGCATAGATATATTAAACAATCTAATGAGTGATTTCATGCTAATGAATTTAGAAGAGAAAGAAACAAAATCAGCAGTTACATATCATTAACATAAATGATTAATCATACTCGCAGGGTAACGATGAAACAAATTCAATTAGCTCATTTATATAAGCACGGTAGATTTTACGGTTACGGTATTGCTGTAGATGGGCAACTATTATCTAATCAAGTTTCTATTAATATTGAGACAAAACCGAATCAACTTCCGCGTGTATGTGTTGATTTCAATTTGGATTGTGAGGTGGTTAACAATCCGGTTGATATTGAATTGAATAACAAAGAAATATAACTCTTTCCGAGAGACTAATTATTTACAGGATTTTGATTTGAAAAAATATAGCAAAGCCCCGCTGCCGTTTCAGGGGCAAAAACGGAACTTTATAAAACTTTTTAACGAACAAATAAAAAAATTATGTGGTGACGGCTCAGGCTGGACAATAGTTGATGTTTTCGGCGGTTCAGGGCTGTTATCTCACAATGCTAAATATACATGCAGAAACGCAAGAGTAATATATAACGATTATGATAATTATAGTAATCGACTCGCTAACATAAGCAAAACAGAAGAAATCAGAAAAGATTTATTGTCATTAGTGACTGGTTATAAGGGAAAGATAAAAGAGAATACAAAAGAAAAAATAATCCAGTACTTAAATTCTAAAAAGGGCTGCCTAGATTACTCGACTTTGTCGAGCTATTTGTTATTTTCCAACAGCATTGCAACAGGCGTAAGTGATTTTGAAGGCGCGTCATTGTACAATAGAGTGACAGTAACGCCGCTTAATTGTGATGGATATCTTGATGGTGTTGAGGTGGCGGCCCAATTAGGAATAGATATACCGGAGGCCAATGTTAATTATTTGCCGGACGGAAAAGTGGATCAGGACTTTGCTAAATTTGTAGCTTAGTTTCTAGTGTTAATTACAACCGCCTCAATTGGCGGTTTTTTTGTTTATGGAGGTTTATATGCGTGGTTTTTATGACTGGGATGATAAAGTGGGTCGTCGAGCTGAGAGAGCGGCTAAAGCTAGGTTATCAGGTTCTTAGATAGTGGGAAGTTCAACTTATAGAGCTAAAGGGTTTAGAGTGCCGAGGCACAACGATTATTTTGTGCCCATTCCAAGAGGGTTAACCTTTTCAGATTCTAAGCCTGTTAGCTATACCCGTCGCTCCCAACCAGCATTACATGCTAGAACATCAGCATCTTAATTAAAGCCCAAAATCGGGCTTTTTTAAATTCAACCCCATGCAATCAATTTTAGAGGTTATAAATGGCTCACTTGTGCGGGGCAAAAACCCGTAGTGGTAGCCCGTGTAAATCTAAAGCTATGACAAACGGCAGGTGTCGAATGCATGGCGGTAAATCAACTGGCGCCCCAAAGGGTAATAAAAACAACTTAAAGGCTGGTGGTATTTATTCTCAATTCTTCACAGCAGAAGAAAGACAAATATCGGCAGAGCTTGAGCTAGGCTCGCTTGATGATGAGCTTAGATTAACTAAAATTCGGTTAATGAGAGCGCTAAAAGCCGAAGCTGAACAACAAGAGCGGCTTGATGAACTTGAGCTTGATTCTTATTCTGAATCGCCAGCTATTATTAGTGGATTTCCTGACAACGATGAAATTGTTAGGGTGAAGCAGTTCAAGCGTCGAGATTATGTATCAATCATCGATAGACTCACTGCAAGAATCGAATCGCTCGAAATGAGAAGAGCTTCTCTTGTTCAAATGTCGTTAGATGTTGAGAGAAAGCAACTTGAAAATAAAGAGCTTTCAGAAGCAATCAGAAACGTTTCTAAGGATGATCCAATCACTGAAATGGAGGTTGTCATTGTCAGGGCGAAAAATACAAATCACAATGACTGAGCCGCAAGCTGAGTTTTTTAATCTTAGCTGTAAGTATCCCGCTTTTGTTGGCGGTTTTGGTACAGGTAAAACAGAAACTCTTGCAATCTCGGCTTTTCGAGATGCGAGAAGTTCTAGTGATGCTTTGATAGCGTTGTACGAGCCAACATATGATCTGATTAGGTTGATATTGGCTCCTCGAATGGAGGATAAACTTAATGAATACGGTATTAGGTATAAATACAACAAATCTGAAAATATCATCTATACATCATCAGGAGGGATCGGCGATTTCGTTTTGAGAACGCTTGATAACCCGTCCCGTATTATTGGTTATGAGTCTTATAGAGCTCATGTTGATGAAATAGATACGCTAAAAAAATTAAAAGCCCAAGAGGCTTGGGTTAAAATAATTGCTCGTAACAGACAAAAGCCTAAAGGTGTTTTGAATCCATTCAATAGAGTTAGCGCATACACTACACCAGAGGGATTTAATTTTGTTTACGAAAAATGGAAGAAAAAGCCCGAAGATGGGTATGAAATGATTCAAGCTTCGACTCTCTCTAATCCATTTTTACCAGAAGATTATGTTGATTCTCTGAAAAAGTCATATCCTGCACAACTTATTAACGCTTATATTGACGGACAATTTGTTAACCTTAAAACAGGAACAATCTATCATCAATTTAATCGAAAATTAAATCACTCAGATGAAGAAGCGACAGATAAGGACACTCTTTATATCGGAATGGACTTTAACGTTGGTAAAATGGCTGGGATTGTGCATATTAAAAGAAACGGTCAACCGATTGCGGTTGATGAGCTGATTAATATTTATGATACACCCGCGATCATCAATACAATTAAAGAACGATATTGGAAATATAACGGAAATGATTACATTAAAAGCCGTGAAATATATATTTACCCTGACGCCTCTGGTGACTCAAGAAAAACAGTTAAAGCCAGTAAAACAGATATCGCGCAACTTCGCGAAGCGGGGTTTACGGTAATTGTTAACTCATCCAATCCTCCTGTTAAAGATCGTGTAAACTCTATGAACGCTATGTTTTTAAATGCTGATGGTGAGCGTAGATATTTGGTTAACACCAATAAGTGCAAACGTTATACCGAATGTTTGGAGGAGCAGGCGTGGGCAAGTAATGGTGAACCTGATAAGTCATCAGACAATGATCATCCTAACGATGCCGCAGGGTATTTTATTATTAAGGATTATCCAATTATTAAACCAAGTGGTAAAGTCACACAATTACGGATATAAATTATGGCAGACATTTCAACTCCAAATCTTGATTACAACAACATGATCGAAGCGTGGGATATTAACGACGCGCTAATGGGTGGAACGCTAAACATGAGACAACTGGGTGAGCAGTACTTGCCAAGGTGGGTCAATGAAGAGCGTGATTCGTATAAAAAACGTCTACAAGTGGCCACGTTACTTCCTGCTTACGAAGAAACGATTAAACAAAATGTAGGTCGAGTTTTTGCCTCGCCAATTAAATTGAGCGATACAGTGCCAGCTAAACTGATTGAGTTTGCAAAAGACATCGATCTTGAAGGAACTTGTCTTGATGTGTGGGCGCAAGAGTTTTTTAGTATTGCCATGCAATATGGTTTAGCTCACGCTTTAGTTGATTACCCCAGAATCAATAAAAAGGTACGAACAAAAGCCGAGGAAAACGAAATCGGTGCTCGTCCATATGTTGTAATGCTTAACCCTCGTCAAATTATTGGTTGGAAATCAAAAAATGAGGGTGGAAAAGTTGTACTCACTGAATTGCGTATTAAAGAAAATATCATTATAGATAAAGATAATTACGGTCAATCTCGAATTGAGCAAATACGACACATTAAAATTGGACGGGAATCAATATGGCGACAAGATAGTGAAAATAAACAATGGGCGTTGCATGAAGAGTGGGAAACATCAAGAAAAAAAATCACACTTGTAACACTCTACACTAAAAAAACAGGGTTCATGAGAGGGTCTCCGCCATTACTTAATCTTGCTTTGCTTAATATTAAGCACTGGCAAAGTCAAAGTGAACAAGACAACATCTTGCATGTAGCACGAGTGCCAATTCTTACAGCGTTTGGGCTTGAAGATGGTGCTGAGTTAACAATCGGTAGTTCATGCGCTACAAAATTCGATGATAGAAGTTGTCAAGGGCTTGAATACGTCGAGCACTCGGGTGTTTCAGTTAATGCCGGTAAAGAATCACTAGCTGAGTTAGTAGAGCAAATGCGGCTAGCTGGAGCTAAATTGCTTCGTGACCAAAACACGTCAACAAAATCGGTTGAACAAACTCAAGAAGAGAAGATGCAAGCTAATTCGCCATTATTCACAATGGCATCCTCTCTCGAAGATTCGCTAGATAATATATTAGATTTGATGGCCGAATGGATAGGGTTACAAAATGACGGCAACGTTGATGTAATTACCGAGGTTGAACTAGCTAGAAAAACAATCGACGCAACTGGCGCATTAGCCATTCAATCGTTACGGCAATCCGGTGATATTCGTGATATTGATGCTGTTGTCGCTTATCAACGTTTAGGGTTAATCAATGCTGATATGAAGCCTGAGGATGTTATTCAAGAGCTAAAAGACGCAGATCCTAATTTGCTGGATTAATTTATGACAATTAACAAAAAACTTCGCGATGAAGCAATTTATCACCGCGTTAATCTAGTTGGTTATGAACATAACTTAATAAGAGAATCGCTTAAACTACTAAACGTCGTTGATAAACAGTTAACAGCCCAACTATATATTGCGTTAGATGATTTATCTTCTAGCGAATTTAAAATATCACGACTTGAATCAATACTCAGTAGTGTTAAGTCATTAAATTCATTTTCTGATTATCTCTTTGGTGAATTAAATGCATTTAGTGAATATGAGAGTAATTATCAATATTCACTGTTTGAATCGTTATTACCCGATATTGTTAAAGCCAAATACCCTTTAATGCAGATATCGCCGAATCAGTTATTTGCGGCGGTAAAAGCAAAACCATTTCAAGGGCGATTATTGTCAGAATGGGTAAGCAATATCGAAGATGACAGGCTTAAACGTGTTACCAATGCCGTTAGAACTGGTTATGCAACTGGTGAAACCACTGAACAGATTATTAGGAGAGTGAGAGGTACTAAAAAAAACAATTATAAAGATGGCGTTTTAGAAACGAGTAAGAGAAACGTATCATCATTAATTCGCTCAGCTGTATCTCACACAGCCGCCGTTTCTCGTGATGAGTTGGGAAAGGCTAATAGCGATTTAATAAAAGGCAAGCAATGGTTATCTACGCTTGATACTAGTACTACGCCGATGTGTATTATTCGTGATTTAAAACAGTATACATTAAATAACCAGCCTATCGGTCATGATATTCCATACGGTGACGGACCGGGTAAATTACATTTTTGTTGTCGGTCTGTTGAGACATTTATACTAAAAAGTTATCGAGAACTAGGGATCGGCATTGATGAAACACCAACTGGCACAAGAGCATCAATGGATGGTCAAGTTCCTGCTAAAACATCTTATCTTGAGTGGCTAAAAACGCAATCACAAGAAAGACAAGAGCAAATCTTAGGAGTAGAAAGAGCGAGGTTATTACGAAATGGGGAAATTGAGCCAGAAAAGTTTTTTACTCGTGATGGACACTTGTTAACAATTGACGAGTTAAACAACCAACTCAGTGGTCAACTTAACAATCAATAAATATTTATTAACATCTACAAGGTCGCTATATGCGGCCTTTTTTATTTTATGCCACATAGCGGATGCGAAGTGGTGAAACGGTTGGAAAACCATTAACAGTCGGAAGACGGAGAATTTATGAAATTAAAAACAATTGATGTAAATGGCACAACTTATGCAGTTATCGAAAACGGCAATCCCGTGTACGTACATGATGACGGAAAGGAAATCCCTTTTGATGCTGTAGCCTCACTTAACAAAATTTCAGCTTTAAATGGTGAAGCGAAAGCGCATCGTGAAGCTAAAGAAAAAGTTGAAGCGGAGTTAAAAAAGTTTGCCAACATCGCAGATCCTGCAAAAGCCATTGAGGCACTGGATATTGTCACCAAACTGGATCAAAAGAAATTAATTGATGTTGGCGAGGTTGACAAGGTCAAAGCTGAAATCACTAAGGTATATCAAACGCAAGTTGATACAGCGAAAGCCGAAAGTGAAGCGTTAAAATCTCAACTTTATAACGAAATGATTGGCGGACGATTTAATAGTTCGAAATACATTAAGGATAAAGTGGCGATTCCACCTGATTTTGTACAGTCACGATTTGGTTCATCTTTCAAGATTGAAGATGGCAAAGTCGTCGCTTACGACCAGTCTGGGAATAAGATTTACTCACGTGCTAAACCTGGTGAAATCGCTGAATTCGATGAAGCGTTAGAGTTTCTTATTGATAACTATCCGCAAAAAGACTACATCCTCAAGGCTTCTGGTAATCAGGGTGGAGGCGCGCAACAAAGCCAACACCAAGCAGGACAAAAAACAATGAAACGTTCTTCTTTTGATGCTCTCGGTCCATTAGAGAAGCAAGCTGCATTAAAAGATGGCGTACAAATAACAGATTAACGGAGAATATATTTATATGTCTAATACTTTAACAAATCTTATTCCTACAATTTACACTGCGCTTGACGTCGTATCTCGTGAGCAAGTTGGTTTTATTCCTGCCGTTGCTCGCGATACAAAAGCTGATGGCGCCGCAAAAGGGCAAACCGTAACAGCTCATGTTACACCCGCTGCACAATTAGTTGACATTAACCCTGCTGCGACCGCACCAAACGACGGTGACCAAAATATCGGTACTGTTAATGTTGAGATCACGAAATCAAAAATGGCACCAGTAAAATGGAATGGTGAGGAACAATTAGCAATTGGTCCAACAGGGCAATACAACAAAATTTTAGCCGACCAGTTCGCGCAGGGATTCCGTGCTTTATCTAATGAAGTTGATTCTGATTTAGGCAGCTTATTTTACGGTGCATCACGAGCCGCAGGCACAGCAGGCGTCACTCCGTTTGGTGAAAAAGACGACTTAAGTGATTTTTCAGAAGCACTTAAAATTCTTGAAGATAATGGAGCTCCTCGTTCTGATTTGCAAATGGTTCTTGGTTCAGATGCAATGGCTAAAATTCGGGGTAAGCAATCGGTATTATTCAAAAATAACGAAGCTGGTACTGATGAGCTTTTACGCAACGGTATTATTGGTCGCGTTGAGGGATTCAATATTCACACCTCAGCAGGCGTTAAACGCGTTAAATCAAGTGGTGCTACTGGCTATTTAGTTAATGGAGCAAAATCCGAGGGTGATCGTATCATCGCCGTTGATACAGGAAACGGAGCATTCAATGCTGGCGATATAGTAACTTTTGCAGGTGACACTAATAAGTATGTTGTCGCTGCCGCAAGCGCTAGTTCTATTACGCTCTGCGAACCCGGATTACGTAAAGATTTAGCGGATAATACAGCCATTACCGTTGGTGGTGACTATGTGGCCAACATGGCGTTTGACCGCGGAGCATTTTTACTCGCTTGTCGTACGCCAGCAATGCCGCTAGGTGGTGATAGCGCAGATGACGTAATGAATGTAACAGATCCAGTGTCTGGTATTACATACCAAATTGCGTTATATCGACAATACAAACAAATCCGTTACGAAATTGGTCTAGCGTGGGGCACTAAATCTATTGCGCCTCGTCACGCGGCACTTATTTTGGGTTAATAACAGGGGCTTTTAGCCCCTTTTGGAGTAAAAAATGGCTAAGAAAAAGGACACCAATAAAGTAGATACTGTTGATACAGAAGAACAAAAAAAACTAGAGGCACAAAAACTTGCGGAACAAGAAGAACAAGCAAGGTTGCAAGCTGAGCGTGAAAAGCAAGAGCGAGAAGCTGCGGAGTTAGCAGCTAAATTAGAAGCTGAAAAGTTAAAAAGTAAACAAAAAAATACTGTCACAATGTTAAACCCTGTAATTGGTGCTGAACCTCATGAAGCCGAGGTACACCCTGATATGGTAAAACACTGGGAGCAAGACGGTTGGAAAGTTAAGTAGGTGAAAATATGCTTAATACTGATATTAACTCAGATGAGTTTAACAGTTATGCATCCGTTGATGATTGCAGGCAGTTTGCAATAAACAGGGGGCTATCGGTTCCTGACGATGACGCTCAGATCACTATCTTGCTCAACAAGGCCATGGATTATTTGGAAACGCTGAATTGGAAAGGTAGCCCTACCAATAAAGCACAACCTTTATCATGGCCGCGCAAAGATATTATCAAAGATTCTCGCGAAATCCCCAGCAATTCAATACCAAAGCGAATTATTGATGCGCAATGTTATTTAGCAATTCATTCTAATAATGTTGATTTTTTACCCATTATTAATGGAGGCGAAGAAGTATTAAATGAATCGATTGCCGGTGCTTTAAGTGTTACTTACGCACCCAAATCTAAAAACGATTTACCAAAGATACCTTTTATTAATCGACTTTTGAATGGTTTTTGTTATTCCAGTAACACAGCGAAAATATTCAGGGGGTAGCATGTCATTTTATTTGCGCTCTAAAGAAGCAGCAACAAGGCTAATTTCAAAATACGGCATGGAATACTCAGTATTAAGAAAGGGTAAGGTATCGATTGTTAACGGCAAGGAAGTCATTACTGGGAATCAAACGTTTACAGCAATTGGCGTAAAAACTAACTATAACCCGATTGAAATTGACGGAACAGTCATTCTATCGGGAGATATTCAAATGATTTTTGCCGCTAATATTGAGCTGAAAATTAATGATATTGTAACTGTTGATGATGAAAAATATCTAATTAAACAGCCTAATCCCGTAAAACCTGCGGATACGCTCATCTGTTACAAGGCGCAACTAAGGAGGGCTTAAATGTCAAATAGCAACAACTTTATATCATCTATAAATGCGTTTGTAGACAAAGCGAAAGCCAAAAATGAGCTTGTAGTTAAAAAGGCCAGCCTCGAAATATTACAGGACATTATCAGAATGTCACCTATCGGGCAACCAGAATTATGGCAAGGTTATGCTCCTAAGGGGTATACCGGAGGGCGTTTTCGTGGTAACTGGCAGGTAACTTTTGATATTCCTGCTACAAACGAGCTTGATAGAATAGATCCGTCAGGAATGGATACTCTAAAGGATGGAATAGAACAAATTGGTCGCTATACTGGTGGCGTTCAATCAATCTATTTCACTAACAATCTACCTTATAGCGTAAGGCTTGAATTTGGTCACTCTAAACAAGCACCTAACGGCATGGTTAGGGTAGCCGCGCTAAATGCTCAGGTTCACTTTGAAAACGCCGCAAGAGGAGGCTAACAATTGATTTCGACAATCTCTGAATTGCTGGAATCGCATTTAAATATCATTGCTAATAGATTAAATTTACCGATAATTTATGAAAACATTGAAGCCGCACCAAACGACGAAATCTACTTGAAATCCACCATATTGCCAGCCATGACCACTAGTTTTGATTTGGATGGCGATTCAAGGATTTGCAAGGGGATTTACCAAGTTAGCATTGTTGCTCCAATTAATACAGGTAAATCACGCTCTCAGCAAATATCAGAAGCGATTATTAAGCATTTCAAACTCAATACAGAGTTAACCAAAGATAATTTTTCACTTTACATCAACTCAATACCAAGCGTTTATCCAGCAATCACGGATAAAACCACTTACACAATACCTATTAGCATGAATTACCGTGCTGATACATTAATTTAATTAAATTTAGGAGTTTTAATTATGGGTTTTGCATTACCTAACGGTGCACGTGTTTACGTGCAAAAAACAAAAGGCGAGGCTTTAGCATTTGAAACTATTACAAACGCCAAAGAAGCGATCGTCACATTAAAAGCAAATCACGGGCTTGCAGTTGGCGACGAGGTTCTAATTACTTCGGGTTGGACAAAATTAAATAACGCAGTTGCTAAAGTATCGAAAGTCAATAATTTAGAGGTTACTCTTGGCAATATTAACACGACAAATGCCAGTGCATTTCCTGCTGATGAGGGTAGCGGAACATTAACCAAAATTACAGCGTGGGAACGATTGCCACAGGTAAAAGAAGTTGCTACTGAGGGCGGTGAACAACAATTTGTTCAAATCCAATTTTTGGACGATGATACAGAGCGGCAATTACCGACAATTAAATCAGCAAAAAGCAAAAGCTTTACCATAGCTCATGACAGCTCTTTGCCGATCTATCCGCTATTGCAGGAATTAGATCAGACGAACGATGTGGTAGCAATGAAAATGTATGTACCAAAAGCAAAAGAAACTCGCTACGACGCTGTACGTGTGTCATTTGACCCAACACCTGAAACAGCTATCAACGAGATTGAAACCGTAAAAATCAACACAACCGTCGAATCACCAGCGATCACATTTTATAAAGATAAATAAGGATAAACTAAATGGCAAAATTTAAATTAGTCGCAGAACCAACGTTTAAGTGTAATGTCTTAATTCCTCGTGCAGGTCAAGAGGACGGGCAAATCGAACTAACCTTTAACCATTACTCAGCAGATAAACTCACTAAACTTGAAGATGAAGTTAAAGATAAACAAATTATCGATCTTGTCATGAAAATAGTTCAAGGCTGGAGCTTGGATGAAGAATTTAATCAAGAAAACATGCAAATCTTATTAAATAACTATCCTGCTGCTTGGCGTGCGATAACCGATACATACTATAAAGAAATGTTAGGTCAGCGCGAAAAAAACTAATTGAACTTGCCATTGCTCTATATACCCCCGAGCCGTCAAAAGATGAACTGGCGGCATTCGGTCTAACCGAAGATGATTACGCTGATGAGTATGTAGAAATATGGCAAGAAAATTTAGGTGCTTTTAAGCTATTTAAAGCAATGTCCACCCAGTGGCGTACAAGCATGGGTGGCGTTACAGGGCTTGATTACAATTGTTTGCCATGGGTTATGAAAGTTAACAATATAGCTGAAAACGAGACTATTTTTAATGATATTCAAATAATGGAAAGCGAAGCCCTGAAATTAATGCACAAATCAAAATAATTGTTAGTTTAAAGGGTAACTTTTTGAAAAGTCACCCATCAGTCAAACCACCTTAAGGTGGTTTTTTATTGCTCTTAACTCAATGATCACATAATATTAACGTAAAACAGTTAATATAAAATAGGATTATTATATGTCTAGTAGTGAAGAAGATTTGCTTGATGAGTGTTATTTTCCTAGTTCTATAGCAATAACAGAAGAAATTCCTAAGGGGATTAAGCTTGAAATAAAAAAAATTCAAGACAGGCAAAAATTAATGATTCGTCAAAAGTCTGCTTGTGATGTAAATCTGAGTGAGCCTTATGAAATTTTTAATGTAGAAGATGATTTCATTGATAGGTTGTGCATTTTGTTAATAAGAGCATTTAATTGTGATTGTCACATTATTATGTCCAAAATAAAGCAGATCAATATACATGTCTTGGGTGAAATGATAGAAAAATCATTTTATGAATTAAACGGATTGGGGGAGTTTAAACGAAACTTTTTTAGCGTATCTATTTCGTTTGAGTATTTTAATTTGAAATTAGATGAATTGGTTTTGTACTACAACTATTTAAACCCAGACCATAAAATCGATCACTTGGTTGATCTTTAAATAGTATTGATTTTATATTTTTTAACTATAGGTATTGTATGAAGAAATTATTGTTAGTTATTTTATTTTTTCCTTTAAGTCTTTTCGCTAAAGAAATCAGTTATAACGATTGGACGGTTAATATTAATATTGATCCGATTACCGATAAAAAAACAGTGTCAATGAATTCAGTTTATGTATCAGACAGCACTTCAATAAGTAGCGCTTTTTTTACAGTTGGTTGTGATTCAGTCATTATTATTCCATTCTCCGTTCATAATAATTTGAAAGATTATGAGGATGGGTTAATTAAAGTTATTTTCAGAGCAGACAAAAAAGCTCCAGTAGAGATGGAATGGGAGAAAAAAGGAGCCGTATTTATGACTAATCAGAAACAAATGCTACATCAACAAATTCAAAACTCAAAAAAATTTATCATTAGGTTTGGTGATAAATCGACTAGTGATTTTAGATTTCCTTTGCTAGGCTACAAAAAAGCTTATGAACAGCTCGAAAAAGAATGCGTGAATTGAAGTACCTCATTACCAGAATCTTTCAATACCACCTAAGCCCTTCTACGGGCTTAGGACAAAATTGTTCTCCGCTGTATAACAGGGGTCACTATAGAGTAATTTTATAAGGTCTCGTCTAAAGACAAGTTATTATTTCATGGTATATAGTATCTCTTAGCTGATTTAATCATAGATGATGATAGTTTTTTTATCTCAGTCTCAATGAATTGTTTTAATTCTGCTTCTGTAAATATGTAGCGCCTTAATCCGTCATTAATTTCAGTGTAATCAGGTATGTTTTGATATGCATCACCATTATATAGTTCATAATTTTCATTTACATGATTAGATAAAATATCCCATTGTTCTTCACGAATGATCGCATCTTCTAGCATGTAAATTATTTCAGAGTTCATGGAACGATTGTTCTTTTTAGCTTGTTCAGCAATTTTATCCCTCATTCCCTCAGGAAATCTAACAGTAAATTTATCTTGTACCTGACTTGGAAATTTGTTGCTCATGATTCAGCCTCTAAAAATATTTGAAATATATAATAATGGCAACTTGACATTATTGTAAATAGTGGTAAATTAACACTAATGGCAATTAGCCACTATTAAGGAGAAAAAATGCAGAAAAATAAATTTATAAAATTCACTTTCAGAATGCGTGAAGATGTTCATAGTGAGGTAAAAGCTCGAGCTAAAAAAGAGGGAATATCTTTAAATTCAGCTTTACATCAAATGGTTGTAAGAGATTTAGAAAATAACAAAAGGAGAGAAACAAATGCCTAAAAAAGCAAAAACCCCAAGTGCAGCAACACTTGAGGTTCAACCAACAAATCATTCAAAAGGAGATTCGTATATGAAAAATGATATAACTTTAGTTAATAAAAGTCAATTGACAATGTCTAGCCGTGAGATAGCCTCTTTAACAAATAAGAGACATGATCATATATGTCGAGATATTCGGGCTATTTTAGTGGCGTTACTTGGTGGTAAAGATGGTGATTATATCCGTAACCCAAATTTGGGTTACCTTACAAATCAACATGTTAGCTGTGATCAGTATGATTTTAAAAATCCTAATGCGTGGGAATATCATATATCTAGACGGTACACCGAAATATTAATTACGGGTTATGATATTAAACGTCGAACAGCAGTTATTGATCGCCTTTATCAACTAGAAGAAGCTAACAAGCAATCTCAACTAAAACTTCCAACAACAAAAGAGCTTGCGCTAATGGTTATTCAAGCCGAAGAAGAAAATGAAAGGCTGATGATAGAAAATAAGACGCTAGGATCTCAACTTGAAGAAATGAAGCCAACAGTTGCCGCTTTTGATCGCATTGCGACTAAAGCAGAAGGTAGCATGTGTATTACTGATACTGCCAAGCATTTACAAGTTCAACCAAGAAAATTCTTTCAAGAATTAAACTCAATGGGTTGGATTTACAAAAGAACAGGCAGTCATCATTGGCTTGGATATCAAGATAAGGTTAAGCAAGGGCTGTTAGAACATAAGATCACAACAGTCTCAAGAAGTGATGGTAGTGAAAAGATAGTAGAGCAGGTGCTAATTACCCCAAAAGGATTAGCTAAACTATCACAAATTTTATCACAAGAAATCGCAGCTTAACCAATAATTATAAGCCCCCCGCAGAGGGGCAACTACGAGGATATAGCATGTCAAATCAATTAATGTTTCACAGCACAGTAGTGCAACCAGTTAAACGTAATAATCAAATTTGGATCACGTCCACCGAGCTATCTAAGCTTTTACAATATGCAGATTCTAAATCAGTAACAAAGATTTATAGTCGGAACAAGGATGAGTTCACCGATAAAATGACAATGGTGGTCAAATTGACTACCAATGGAATAAACAACAGTCTACGCAAGAAATCAGTACGAATTTTCTCACTTCGAGGAGCGCATCTAATCGCAATGTTTGCTAGTACAAATGTAGCAAAAGAAGTGCGTAAATGGTTGTTAGATTTAGCTGATAAAGAGGCAGGTCATTCACAAACAAGAAAAGATATGATTGAGGTAAACAGAACCAATTTGATTTGTTTAGTTCATCACATGCTTTGGTTGAATGATTTCTACATAGATAATCGTTTATATGATGTTTTTAAAATGCTGGGGTCTAATTTCGGTGTAAGACTTCACGATCATTTTGGCGACGGTGCTTTTGTTGCTTCAATGTTTAAACAACAGCTAGAAAAGAAACAATTACGGCAAGTATAAGTTAACGACTGTAAGAACGAAGGCAGAATCCTGCCTTTGATTAAAAAACAACCACAATCAAATATACAAACAAACCACCTTCGGGTGGTTTTTTTAATATCTGGAGAAAATATGGCGGAAGAAATCACATCACTACAACTTAAAATTGATGTGCAAAGCGTTGATGAAGCGAATAAAAAGCTAGACGTTTTTAGCAAGAAGGCAGAAGAAGCGGCATCGGCTACTGACGACTTGACAGAGGCCAAAAAACGCGGCTTAAAAGTAACCGATGAAGAATTGAGGGACTTCGAGCGGGTTTATCAAAACGCAGTAAAAGGCGCAAAAGCATCACGAATTAAAGCTGAACAAGAAAGAAAGCTTATTGCAACTAGAAAGCAGCTTGCGGCGTCTAGCGATAGATTATATGTCGGTTTTAGAAATCAGCTTGATAGTTTGAAAGACGTTAATACTGCATCAAAAGAATTGGAAAAAATAAGTAGCAGTGTCAGCAAAGCGTTCAGAAACAACGAGCTTGACCTTGGTAACTACACGCAATTACTACGAGATGTTGCAACAAAGCAAAGAGAAGTGACGACCGCTGAAAATATCGCAACAAAAGCAAAAACTGATTTTTTAAACAAATTAAAAGCACAAGTAGCAGCTCAAAATTTATCTAAAGAGCAGTTATTGCGATATCAGGCTGCGCAACTTGGGGTTAGCTCATCCGCTGATATTTATATTCGCAAAATATCCCAAGCGTCGAAAGAAACCCAAAAATTAGGCACAGCATCGTTAGCTACTAAGCATCAGCTAGCTACAATGACGACACAGATGATGCGAGGGAATTTCACAGGTCTACAAACTTCTAGTATGTCTATGATCATGAAAAATGGCATAGGCAATACTTTTAGTACCCTGTTAACCTCGTTAAACCCTGTAAATATTGGTATCTCAGCAATGGTTGGGCTACTCGGTAGCATGATACCAAAGCTTTTTGAAACTGAATCTGCAACTGATAAATTAGCAGCAGCGCAAGACCGCCTAAACAAAGTATTGAATACGGACAA
Organism: Gilliamella sp. Nev5-1; assembly: GCF_001690895.1. Lineage (NCBI taxonomy): Bacteria > Pseudomonadati > Pseudomonadota > Gammaproteobacteria > Orbales > Orbaceae > Gilliamella > Gilliamella sp. Nev5-1. Next base: position 18,038 of record NZ_LZHO01000086.1, read on the forward strand.
GAGTACTGGATTGACTTTCTTGTCTGATGATATGATGCGGCTGCTTAAAAAGAATCGATCGTTAGTTCAAGCAGCATTGAAATCTAGTGAAAAAGACTTAAAGACAACTATTTCAAATATAAAGAAAGAGTTGACATCGGGTATATCTTCAATGCAAAAAGCAAGCAAAGAATATGCTGATCTTCGTAGAACTGGTGGTGCGTCTGCATTAGAAGAAGTGTTAAAGAACATTAATAAAATTAAATCAGCCGGCAGAGATTTAAATGAAGAGCTTAAATCTAATGATCAGGCTATTATTGGTGGCATTAACACAAAAATAGCGCGTTTTGCAGAGTATTTAAATATTACACAAGAGCAGTCAAAGAGCATATTAACGCAACTTTCTGATATTGATGCTGAAACAGACTCAATTAAAGCAGAGGAAAAAATAAGCAATTTAATAAATGAGTTGAGCAAGCTGTACATCACATCAGACAATAGTTCGGACAAATTTAAATCTTTGATTGACGGACTTGTTAAAATAGCAAATAAAGCAAGTGACGCAGCTTTTAAAGTTCATTTTTTAAAATCATTTACTGACGTAGACAAAGCAACAGACCCGAAAAAAAGCCCGTTTTATCGATACTCGCAGATGATAATGACGCGTAGCGAGCGTGCAAAAGCTGAAATTGAAGAAATGGAAGCCGCAGCAAAGAGGGCCAACGAAATAAATCCGGGCTCAGTCACAAAAGATGATATAGACAAAGCTGCGGCAAAGATTAGAGCTAACAACGCCGAAAAAACAAGCTCAGCAACCAATTTATTACGCACATCACAACAGCAAGAAATCAGCTTAAAAAGTCAGCTTCAAGCACTGCGAGAACAGAGCTTGACGGTTAACACAATCACATCGGAGCGCAAAAAGTACTTTGATTTACAAGCTCAGATTCAAACGCTAGAAAGTACTGGCAATAAAGCAAGAATGTCAGCGCATGAAAAGTATGTACTTGCACATAAAGATGCTTTACTTGCTCAGTTCGCTAAAAATGCAGCTATTAGTGAAGAAATTGCACAATACGAAACAGCGACTAAAGCACTTCGTAAAATGCAAGAGTACACAACAAACTTATCTGCAAAATCTAAAGCTAGTGAAGCTACTTTTGGCATGACGTCAAAAAATGCGAATCGCTACAATGAAATGTCAGAGCTTGACGCTCAGCGTGATATAGCGCTTAAAGGCACTAGTAATCCTACAGAAATAACAAAAATCACCGAGGAATACAACAAGGCAAAACAAGCGTTACAACAAAGCTGGCAACAGGAAGACATCAATCAAACTGATTGGTTTGCAGGGCTAAAAGTTGGGCTTAACGAATTTTCAGATGCTTCACAGAACATGTTTGATGCGTTTCGTGATTTAGGACAACAAACCATGAGTTCTGTTAGCCACTCATTAACTGAATTTGTTACGACTGGGAAAATGAGCTTTAAAAGTCTTACTAAGTCAATTCTCACCAACATTATCGAAATCATCAACAAGTTGCTAGTTGCTCAAGCAATACAATCGGCCATGGGGTGGTTTGGAATGGCGAGCGCTGGTGCTGGTGCAGCAACTGGTGGGCTACAGCAAGCTTATAACGGTGGATTGATTAGAGGTTACGCAACTGGTGGGGATGTTAGATACAGCATTAACTCGTGCGGTTTTACAGGGCGGGGTAATAAGTATGAACCGGCAGGTATTGTTCACAAGGGCGAATTCGTATTCACCAAAGAAGCGACAAAACGCCTTGGTGTTGGCAATCTTTACGCACTGATGAATGAAGCGCAACGAGGGTACGCAAGCGGTGGCGCAGTGAATTTAGGTCATGCTTCACCGATTGCTTTTACTCGCAAATCTAATAAATCATCCAGCGCTATAAATGTTAATACTAATGTGACGTTAAACATGGAATCTAATAGTGAATCAGGGGCGATTAACTCAAGCATTGATGCAAATTCTATTGAAAGTCAAGCTGCTGCAATAATTGATCGGCGCGTAAATGAAACGATAAAAAAACTTGTTTCACCGGGCGGTGATTTATATAACCTGATGCGCGCAAGATAGGTATTAGGAGGAGGAAATGACAATAGATGTTTTTAAATGGAAAACAATGGGCAATCCGAAACATACAAATTCATCAAACATAAACGAAGCTGGATTTGGTGACGGATATGTCCAGTTATCCAGTAATGGTATTAATAATACAAGTGAGACTTGGGACTTAACTTATACAGGATGCATCAATGAAATAAAAGAAGTTCGTGATTTTTTAAACTCGCACATCATAAAGTCGTTTAAGTGGAAAAATCCGTACGGTGAAGAAAAATTGTATCGAGTTGTGAATAAATCTATCGAATCCGAATTTGTTGGTGGCAGAGTTGTTTCGTTATCATTCAAATTTATTCAAGCTTATTCACCTTGATTAAAAATTGGTTAGAAAATGTATTGATTTTATTGAGTTTATTTTTAATGCCAAATATACGAATAAACCACCTTCGGCGGGTTTTTTATTATCTGGAGAAAATATGCTGTCACCAATACAATTCGATAAATTATTAAATTTGCTTGTTAACATATGCAGATCGCATCAAACAACACCCGTACGAACAGAAACGGAATCATCTGCAAATGAAATACATGCTGTTTATATCTATGTTGACGCCGATATTGATAGCATTGTTAATATGAATTTTGAATTAGCAGAAAAAATAACATTAGATTATGATTTAGATTGCATTAAATTCGTTATTGTATTTAAAAAGAGTTAAACATAAAACTTAATAAACAAGACCGCTTAATTGCGGTTTTTTTATGTCTGGAGAAACTATGCCAATAACACAAGATTTACAAGCACTTGAGGGTAATCAGCTTATACAACTAATAGAGGTGGATGGCACAAAATTTGGTCTTGATGAAGTACTGAGATTTCATGCTCATAATATTTCACCCGACGGTTGGGCGTCATTTGCTGCGGAGAATTTACCATCAATAAAATGGCAAGGTAAAGAATATTTACCGTATCCATATGAGTTAAAAGACATTGAATTAAGTAGCACTGGCTCACAGCCAACACCAAGATTATCGGTTGGCAATATAGACGGTAGAGTAACTCGGCTTTGTATTGATTATGATGATTTGGTCCAAGCAAAAGTCAAAATCCACACGACAATGGCTAAGTACCTTGATGCGGATAATTGGCTTAATGGAAATCCTACCGCTGACCCTACTCAAGAGCGAGTTCAGCTATTTTTTATCAATAACAAGCGCGAAGAAACAAAAGCGACCGTTGAGTTTGAGTTATGTTCACCTTTTGACATACAAAATCTTAAATTACCAACACGGCAAATAACAACGGTTTGTACTTGGTGTATGCGTGGTTGGTATAGAACAGGGACGGGATGTGACTATGCAGGCAATAAGTATTTCACTAAAGATGGTATAGAGACTGACGATCCTGCTAAAGATCAATGCGGTGGCTTATTAAAGGATTGCAAAGCTCGCCATGGCAATAATCCTCTTCCTTTTGGTGGTTTCCCTGCGGCTAATTTACAAGGTAAATAATATGAGACAAAAATTATTAGATGCAATAAAAAAACATGTTGATAGTGAATATCCTAACGAGGCGTGTGGTCTGATTGTGGATACGGGTAAAACTCAAAAATATATACCGTGTAAAAACATATCAGACAATCCCAAAGAGCATTTTTTAATCTCACCTGATGAGCAACTAGAAGCCGAGAAACGAGGTGAAATCATTATGATTATTCATTCTCACCCTGATGTAGTATCACTTGTTCCGTCGGAATTTGACCGCATTCAATGCGACTATTCAGGCCTTGAATGGGGAATTATGTCTGTCCCTGATGGTGATTTTTGCACAATATCACCGCGTATAAATCGGGATTATACGGGGCGTCAATGGCTGCTAGGGTATGCTGATTGTTGGGCGCTTATTATGGATTACTATAAACGAGAGTATAACATTAGCCTAAAGAACTATTCTGTTACTCGCGAATGGTGGGAGAGTGGAGATGAAAATATTTATGATGACAATTGGCAATCAGAGGGGTTTGTTGAGGTGGACCTCAAAGACATGAAGATTGGCGACATCATTATGATGCGAATTGGTGCACAGGTTACAAACCATGCCGCTATCTATGTAGGTGACAATCTTATTCTTCATCATCTTTATGGCCAATTATCATCAAGAACACCATACGGTAAATATTTTAGAGATAGAACCGTTCGAATAGTACGACACAAGGAGTTATTTAATGCTGAGTAATGTAACGTTTAAAGGCGCAATGGCTAAGCAATTTGGCAAGAATCATCAATACGATGTGCAAGATATTAAAGAAGTGTTAAGAGCGTTATGCGCAACGATAAAAGGCTTTGAAAAATACATGAGTTCAGCGCATATGAAAGGTGTCAAATTTGCTTTTTTTGTTGACGGCAAAAACATTGGTATTGATGAGTTTGATATTAATGCAAGTGGTAAAAATTACATGATCATGCCTGTAGCTCAAGGGGCAAAAAGTGGTGGTTTTTTGCAAATAATTATAGGGGCAGCCGCTTTAGTCGCCGCTTTTTTTACTGGTGGCGCATCTTTAACCATGTTCGGTGCAACAATAACTGCCTCATCAACGCTGGCTGGAATCGGTATTAGTATGATGCTTGGCGGTATAGTTCAATTGCTCACGCCTCAACCGAAGTTTAAAGCTGGAGGTTCTAGCGTGGAAAACAAACCTAATTATGGATTCGGTGCACCTGTCAATACAAATGCTGTAGGTTATCCCGTGCCTGAGTTACTTGGTGAGCGTGAAATTGGTGGTGCGGTAATTAACGCTGGTATTTATTCAGAAGATCAACAATAGGTGGATTATGCATTTAATAGAAGGTCAAAAAGGTGGCGGTAAAAAACCGCACAAGCCCCACGAGCAACCAGATAACTTGCTTTCAACTGCTAAACTCAAGTTATTATTGGCATTGAGTGAGGGAGAAATTCAGGGCGATCTTACCGAACAAAACATTTATATTGATAACACTCCACTAGCTAACGCTGATGGCTCACGTAATTTCAATGGTGTTATGTGGGAGTTTCGTAATGGATCACAAACTCAAGACTATATTAAAGGTATTCCTGAGATAAGTAATGAACTAAGAGCAAATTATATAGTAAAAGCCGATAAGCCGTGGATTCGCTCATTTTCTAATTTAGAACTAGATGCCATTAGAATTAAGTTGAGTTTGCCTACACTTGTTCAATATAAAGATAACGGTGATATTGTTGGTACAATTGTGAATTATGCTATTGATTTATCAACGGATGGTAGTGCTTTTGAAACGGTTGTTAATGCGGAATTTAATGGTAAAACCACATCTGAATATCAAAGAGATCATCGTATAAATTTGCCAAGTGCGGTAAATGGCTGGGCTATTCGAGTAAGGCGATTAACGCCAGATTCTAACTCCAATAGTAAATTAATTAACGCATTTGGCGTGTCTTCATACGCAGAAGTTATTGATAGTAAGTTACGATATCCAAATACTGCCTTGCTTTACATTGAGCTTGATGCTAGTCAATTTAACGGAGCTGTGCCCAAAATCAGTTGTAAGCTAAAAGGGAAGCTTGTTCAAGTTCCAGATAATTACGACCCTGTTAGTCGAACATATTCGGGAGTTTGGCAAGGTGGTTTTAAGATGGCTTACACGAATAATCCCGCTTGGCTGGCTTATTATTTAATGCGTGATGAGATAGCAGGCATGGGATTACGGATTGATTCTACTATGCTAGACAAATGGTCTATCTATCAACTAGGGCAATATTGTGACCAAATGGTTTCTGACGGAAAGGGTGGTAAAGAGCCACGTTTTGCTTGTAATGAATATATACAAAGCCAAGAAGACGCTTACACAGTACTTAAAGATTTGGTGGCGTCATTCCGTGGAATAATTTTTTGGGGTAATGACCAGATTTGTTTAACGGCTGACATGCCACAAGACGAGCCTGATTTCATCTATCATCCATCTAACGTTATCGGTGATTTTGCATATTCAGGTGGTTCATATAAAAATAGATATACTTCGTGCTTAGTTGCTTATTCTGACCCGAATAATCACTATTGTGATGATGTCGAGGCGGTATGGGATCATAATTTAATGCGTCGATACGATGTTAATGTAATGAAATTAACAGCGATTGGCTGCACATCACAAGCGGAGGCGCAAAGGCGAGGGCGATGGGCATTACTTTCCAATGCGAAAGATGAGGCGATTACGTTTACGGTTGGTTTAGATGGTTATATTCCGATGCCAGCCAGAATTATTGGTGTTGCCGATCCGTCCCGTTCTGGTAAAGAAAATGGTGGCCGAATCCATGCTGTTTCTGGGCGAAAAATAACGTTAGATAGAGTTGTTGACTATGAACCGGGAGATAGATTAGTAATTAATTTGCCAGATGGGACAGCACAAAGTAGGACGATCAAAACTATTAGCGCAGATAAAAAAACGCTTACCGTTTCTGCTAATTATAAAATGACACCTGTTGCTGGTAACGTTTGGTGTATAGATAGCGATAATGTTGCGATTCAATATTTTAGAGTAACATCAATATCGGCGACTGAAAAAGGTCAATTTTCAATAACGGCTATTCAGCATGATCCTAATAAGTTCAAATATATTGATGAGGGTGTTAGGCTTGAATCAAAACCAATTACAGTTACTCCACCAAGTTCAATTTCTACTCCAAAAAATATTGTTGTTTCAGAAAGTAGCTATATCTCACAAGGATTGTCAGTTGCTTCTTTAAATGCAACATGGGATTCAGTAAATGGTGCTACGAACTACGTTGCGCAATGGCGAAAAGACAAGTCGGCGTGGATTAATGTTGGACGCACAAACGGCACAAATTTTACTGTCGAGGGGGTTTATTCAGGTGTTTATGAGATTCGTGTAAGAGCTGTTAATGCAATTGACGTATCCTCTCCTTGGGCGTATTCGCAAGCAACCTCAATTAAAGGCAAGGTTGGCAAACCAGATAGACCAGTTGGTTTTACTGCAAGTGATGATGTCATTTTTGGAATTACTCTTAACTGGTCTTTTCCGCTGTCAAGCGGCGATACTAGCCACACAGAAATTCAGTATTCAACTAACGAAAACAAAGATGACGCATTACAGTTAACAAATGTGACCTATCCAAGTTGCAATTACTCACAAACTGGATTGTCCATAGGACAGGTGTTTTTTTATCGTGCTCGACTAGTTGATAAAATCGGGAATGTCAGCGATTGGACAGAATGGGTTAGGGGGATTTCTAGTACTAATACTAATGATTTAACTGACCATATTTTTGATGAAATCAAAGAAACCGATGCTTGGAATTCTCTCATTGATTCCGTTGATAATGCAGCGATTAGCTCAATAGAAAACGCAAAAGCAATTATTGAAAATGCTTTGGCTAATGACACTGAAACACGCCGGCGCAGGGTTGAAAATGGCAACTTATCGGCTGAAATAAAAGAAACCAACTCTGCGTTATTAACTGAAAAAGAGGCGACAGCAATTGCATTACGCGAATTAAACTCTAAATACGGTGATGTTAGCAGTAACTTATCAGAGTTTAAAAAAACTACCGCAGAGCAAAACTCAGCTACAGCACAAGCCATTCAATCCATCAATACAAAAGTGGGGGACGTATCCACGTCAATTTCAGATGTAAGCCAAACTGTAAATAATCTCAATGGCAAAATTTCAGCTCACAGAACCATGAAAGTTCAGGTTGACAATAAAGGTCAACAGTATGTTGCAGGCATGACTATGGGGGTTGAAAACACTGATGAAGGCATGCAATCGAATGTTATTTTCTTACAAGATCGTTTTTCAATTATGAATGCCGCAGGAGGAGATCCTCAAGTGATTTTTACTACCCACGGAAATCAAGTGATCATTAACGATACAGCAATTGGCAATGGTTCAATAACAGATGCACACATCAAGGACGCATCAATAACTAATGCCAAGATCAATGATATCATTCAGTCTGATAATTTTGTTGATGGAGTCTCAGGTTGGCAGTTATCTAAAAAAACAGGTACTTTAAAAGCCGTTAATGCCAACATTTCAGGAAAACTAACAGCGACATCAGGGGAATTAAACAATGTTGTAATCAATGAAAACTGTCATATAAAAGGAGCGCTGAATGTTGGGCAAATAAAAGGGAATGTATTATCTGCAAAAAACTACGTTCGTGATGCTAATTTGTTGTTTGGTTTTAATCCCCCGCTAAACTCGGCGCATATAATGACGGTTGAAGGAAATGGATGCTGGCAAACGTTATGCTTTGCAGGAACAACACGAGTTGAATGCACGAATGGCAACGTATCTGATATAACGCTACATTTTTTATTTAACAATCAATTTTCTTTTGATATTAATCAATTAATTAATGACGGGAAAATAGATAATCTATGTGTGCCAGTTCCGCCACTCCTAATTGGCAGCAGAATTAATATTCAATTAATTGGTGAGCGACGTAAACATTCATTTGTTAGTCAATGTAAAGTCTCTTTTAATTCGCTAACTTTGTTAATGAACAACTCAAACGGTTTTCTTGATTAATTAACAATCCATCAGAACAAACCGCTCATGCAGCGGTTTTTTATATTTAAAATTTGAGGAAAATTATGTGGTATACAACAGGCAAAATAAATGTAACAAAAAATAGTAATATGGTAATAGGTATTGGAACAAAATGGGCTAATCCGCTATCTGGTGTGTCCGCCGGTAGAATGCTTATTCTACAATCATCAAATCAAGTTGAAATATATGAAATTGCATCAGTGCAATCTGATACGAGATTAACATTAGCAGAAAGTTATAACGGCGTAACAGCGAAAGATAAAGCCTATAAAATTCCAACATCGCCGTCGGTTTCTATTGAGCAATTTGCATTAGAAATAGCATCATCACTAGCGTATCATCAGAAACAGCTTGATGGTTGGCAAAAAATCTTAACTGGCTCGGGAGATGTTGAGTTAATAGCGCCCGACGGACAAAAAGTAATAATAAAATCACAAAAAAAATTATCTAACTTAATAGATGGCGCAGTAAAAAAATCGGGCGATGAAATGGGCGGGCAATTACGTATGTCTGCTGAGTCGGCAGGTATTAAATTTAAATATGTAGATAGTAATAACGAGTTTGTATTGCGTACGCTGAGTAATAGTTTGTCGTTTATTTTTTACGACGAGAAAATAAAAAAATGGTTTACAAAATTAGCGTATATAACAGATAAAAAGCAATGGTGTTTTCAAGATGTTGACGATGTAACAATTAACAATAAATCAGTGTTAAAAAAGGGCGATTACGGGCTTGGTTCAAACACCGGTATCCCCGTTTCTAATTTAGATGATAAATTAGAAACGGCGTTTTATTTTACAACGACAGATAAAATAAATGGTTTGCCGTTTAATGGCGGCAGAAGCACAGCATCGTTGTTGCCGTTACCAACATCTACGGCAACGTGGGGAGTCGAAATGCTCTCAGTTATAAACAGTAAAATCCCGAAAATTTTCTATCGATGTTCAACGTCGCGTGGCAAGGAGAGCTGGTACGAGGCGATCACAACAGCGAATTCAACAACTGATAGCAATGGTTTTCTGAAAAAAGCATCTCCGATTTTGCGGTTGTTTGCGACTGAAAATATTGATGATGTTGATGATTTTAAAAAATCGGGCTGTAGTTTAGTGAATGATTTGGCCGCTGGCGTGACAGCTAAACGAATTGATATTGGTCATTACGAAATCAGCGGTAGTTTAGGTTTTGCAAAAGAGGGGTGGTATATAACGCTACCCGAGGACGCTAACGGCAATAAAAAATTTTTTGCTGAGTACTCAACTGATGAAAACAACATCATCACAGTTAAAACGTACACACGAAAATTTGATTTTGAGAGCTGTCAAATTGTGGCTGGCGAGCCAATTGACATAACCGCAGGACGATGGATAGACATTCGATTAGAAATGCCAGTTGTTGAGGTAATTGAGAATGAAGAGCCGATACCGAGCACACTAAATCCAGTCATTATTAACAATGATGAAAACTAACTAACAAAACACACTATCAATCTTCAACTTACAATACTCAACAGCGTCATGTAGCATCACAAAATCAGCTATATCAAATAATGTTTTTGGTGTTTGATAGAACACATAATTGTGATCGTCATAGCTGTTGATAATGTAGCACTCGCCCGATAATTCTATTTCGTAATCATCGGGCGCTGTGCGTATATAAATTGGTAGTGTGTAGTTTATTGTTATCATTTGTAACTAAATTAAATTTTAATTAAACATCGCAATTTTAAAAAATCAGTTGTAAAATAACCCAGTTTTAATTAAAAACAATTCATAAATATTTTTGTTCATTTTTCTATCTCCAGCCTCCCATCGTGCCCAAGTTCTCTCATCAACATAGACAAGATTCGCGGATTGTTTTTGTGTTAACCCCGCCGCTTTGCGTGCATTTAAAACTTTTTCCGCAGAAACTGAATTTTCGCCCAGCGAATATGTTTGATGATAAATTTCTTCGCGCACTGCAAATCTGTCTAGTGGACTACCGAATGGGTCATCGCCATCAAACTGCGTCTGTTTTAGTATAATATCGTCGGCTATTGTTAATGCGTTAAATTTTTCACCGTTAATTTTTATGTAGCGTATTAGTTTTATAGTGTTTTCGTAGAATTCATAAAAATCATTCGATTTTAGCCAGCGCTCATATCTAATGAGACCTGTTTCGTATTTCAAATTTATTTTTCCAACCGCGCTCGCTAGTGTTTGCCCTCCGATCATATGCACATCCTCTTGTACCGCAAAACAAATCAGCCCCAGTACGCAATGTGAAATAAAAAAATCTTTTGCTGTAATTCCGTCGTTGTTTTTCATTAAAAATAGGTTATTTTGTTCATCAAAAATAGCTCTGTCGATTGTTTCGGGTGCTCTGCATTTTCTATTTTTAGCTAGAATAGAAAACGACATTAGCTCCTCATTTGATAGTGTGTTTAATGACATGATTTACTCCTATTTGTTGTCGTTATAACATTCTATAATTGATTTTAATGTTAATTTGTTGTCCATTTTACAATCTTCAAATGCCTCTACATTAAAAACTAATTCACCATTTCTAAAAACATCGCTCCCCCATCCAACTGTAAAATGATTTTTAGTTGAGAGAAATTTTTTTACATCGCTGAATGAATTTAATTCTAATGTTTGTTCGTATGCTGTAGTTTTTATCCCGTTTTCATCTACATTATATCCATTTGGAATAATTTTTCTGATTTCATATACACATTTAGCCATTTTTTATTTCCTCGTTCGATTTAGTATGGATATACATTAAACCAGACCAATGGTCTGGTCAAGGTGATTTTTTAACTTTTTGTGCTTTTTTATTATGAGCAATAATTAATGAGTTTTATTTGTTATGAATGATTTTTTGATGTACTGGAATGTTAATCCAATTTATATGACAGAGTGAAAAATTAATTTGCAATTGTTTTTCTAATTTCGTAATATTAAATGGCTCATCTACTTATAGTATGAAAGAGGTGGCTGAATAACCGCCCAGCCAAATTGGCGGTCACTTTTTACTAGTCATGCATTCCCACCGCTAGAAAGCCTACAGATGTGTAATATCTCATTTTCAGTAATACCATTGTTACCAGTACACGCAATTAATAGGTAAGCTCTCGGCTTTTTAGATAGCTTTTTATAATTAGATTGGCTATGATTGGCGTTGTCAAAGCACCAATTCAAGCCCTCGATTATTTCTCGATATAGAGGGTTTTATTTTATAAAATACGTAAAAATTTTTGGTCGGTATTTTTGGCGGTATTTAAAATAGGTTGGTTTTAAATATTTATATTGTTCAATGAGTTGATTTTTGTTTTCGATTCCTGCTGGGGTCAAAGCCCGCCGAAACTGGCACGGTTTTACATTGATATTCGCAATAAACTTTGATGCTCACTATAAATCAATTATAGTAAATTTTGTTGTATAGTAAAAATTACGCCTTATCAAATTATCTAAAGCTTTATCCCCCCTTTTTTTGAGCTGTAAAATAAAACAAATAAAAACATTGTGTTAGTGATTTTTTGCAAAAAGGGTTTTTAGAGGCAAAAATCCTATTTGCCTTTTGGCAAACAAAGTTTATAGTATGTTTGTTTCTAGTTTAACGCCGTGTAGGCGGTTTAAATGACTTTATGATGATAGATTAATTAAGATCTTGAGTTTAACGCCGTGTAGGCGGTTTAAATGTCGGTCAGTTTCACTCATGCTATTTTGCTCAAGTTTAACGCCGTGTAGGCGGTTTAAATGGCCAGCAAATTCAAATTGCCAGTTAAAATAACGTTTAACGCCGTGTAGGCGGTTTAAATGTACACGGCGGTAAACTAGAAACGAATATACTATGTTTAACGCCGTGTAGGCGGTTTAAATATTTTTCTTTATTGTTATATAGATCATGCCTGCCACTAATATATAGTCGTATTTCGCTAATTAAAAATTAAATAAAATCAATGGGTTTTCTGAAAGATTTTTATATTTATTTTTGTTAGTTAACTCACATTATTTTTAAGTCAATTCATCTTCTCTTTAAATTAGAAAACATAAAATATTGTAATGTTAAATAAATATGTTAATGTGCCTTATGTTGCTTTTTATCTATAAAAGCAATATTTTTTTATTAAAAATTTTATACAGAAAGTTAAAATAGTCAGTAGAAAGTTATTACGTATTTTTGAAAAAAGCTTTTAATTAAATTTGATGATAGAGGTGGAATTTTTATTAGTATGATTTTATACCA
>NZ_LZHO01000087.1:0-6525 GCF_001690895.1 Gilliamella sp. Nev5-1
TCAATGGCACTAAACTGCCCGATGGGCAATGGTTAGAATATCATTACAATCAGGGTCAGCTACTGGGGATGACACTCGACCACCAGCCATTAGCCGCTTTTCGTTGGGATAAACAAGGGCGAGAGTGTGAACGCCGTCAGGGTAATGGGCTGGTTAACCGTTACCAGTATGACCCGCTAGGGCAACTTATTGCCCATCAACGTTATCATAGTTATGATATCAGCACCCAAACCTCGCCAACGCCAATTTGGCAACAGCAATATCACTACAATCCTAACGGACAGCTTGCCGAAATCACCGGACATCAGCCACGCCGTTACCGTTATGATAACGCCGGTCAATTACACACAGTGACTTACCCTGAGGTCAATCCCGAGCAACATCATGCTGAAAAAGTCGAGCAGTTTGATTATGACCCAACGGGCAATAAAATCAGTGAAACCCAAGCACTAGCCCCCACGCCTTTTCATGCCAATATCGCCAAAGGCAACCGATTAACCTTTTTTAGTGATAAACACTTTGAATATGACCGCTTTGGTAACTTAATTGCCGAAAAGCGCGGAAAAGACCACAGTCTAGTTACCCACTATCAATACGACTGCCGGCATCGACTTATCAAAGTGATTAAACCGACGGGGCTTATCATCACTTATACTTATGATGCCTTTAACCGTCGTACCAGTAAAACGGTAGACGGCAAAACCACCGAATTTATCTGGCAAGGTAGTCGGCTTATTGCCGAGACCGATAACGATAAACACTGGCAAAGCTACCTTTACGAGCCAGACTCTTACCGCCCCTTAGCTCTGGTGCACGGCAATGCGCAGCAAGACAATATCAAACTCTACTGGTACCAAAACGACCACCTCGGCACACCCATAGCCCTTACCGGCAGCTTAGGTGACACGCTCTACGAATGCCAGTATAATGCCTATGGACAGATAATAAACGAAACCTACCATCAGGACGATATAGATTCCCTGCCGAATAATCCGTTAAGGTTCCAAGGGCAATATTATGATGAGGAAACAGGGCTTCATTATAACCTAAACCGTTACTACGACCCATTTACTGGCAGATATATCACCCAAGACCCACTTGGCATACTGGGTGGGTTAAATAGTTATCAATATGCCAATAATGATCCAATAGACTTAATTGACCCGTTGGGATTAGAATGTAAATGGTTTATTGTTGGAAAGAAAAGATACTTAAAATCTGCTGAACAGGATGGAACACTCGTTATTGGTGCCGGGCTAAACCCTATCGAGGGTGCTTACAATATATCTCATCCTGCTCACCCTATGGCGCCAGGTGTTTTTGCTGGCGATGCGCATAATCTGTCGAATATCGCCACTGGCTCGCAAAAGACCATTATAATGGATAATCCGTATGGCTATGCTCCCTTAAATGATGAAGTTCTCCGCGTTTTAAAGAAAGATGGGACAATAATCATTCGTGGCAGTGAAAATAATAAACATCTTAGAAAAATAGAAGAAATCGCCAAACTTAAAGATTTGCAATTAATTAGCAAACAAAAAGTCCTTAGTGCGGGATATAAACAAACGAGTGGAGCGCCAATTCAAGGTAAAGAAATAGATGAATTTATTTTTAAAAAACAATAGGTGATATAATGAAATACAAATTAGATCTAACCGATATTTATAATTATTTTATTGATTTTAATGGGTTAAGTGGAATAAAAAGTTATGCTTCTTTACCTTGGTTTGAAAAAGGATCATCTATATGCAAAATGCATCTAGAAAATGTATCTATAAATATGGATGAAGCGGTATTGCGCGACCAAATACTTTCTGTTAACCCGAAAAGTATAATTAATATCAGTGATGATTTAGTTATATTAGCTCGAAAAGCTTTACTAACGATAGAAAACGTATGCTGTTATGACCTTAAAGTCATGCATAATGAGCGTGATTATTATTATTCATCCGGCTTAAAATTTAATATCAAAGATCGTTATATTGACTTTGGCGGGTTTGATACAGAGCACTTAGATTCAAATATATATGGAAGTGCTATTTTTCAAGGTCATGTTTGGTTAGAATTGGAGGAAGATAGCATTGTTCCATTAATGATTGGATATGATGATCAGGTTGGTGGGTATGAGGGGATAAAAAGGATAAATTACACTAAAGAATTGGAAGTAAAGATGAAAAATAAATCTTTAGATATGAGTATTTTTAATCATATTGAATCCCCAATATGGGATTTTGATTTTTATATGAAGCATTTTTATAGTCATTATTGGTACAAGGAAGCTATTTTGGATTATCCGCCAAGCCAAAATAATCGATAGTGCTTACATTATTTAATTAATAGATTTCAAGACATTTAAGCGTCTTAACTTAATCAAGCATATTTTTAAGCTTTGGTCTATTGGGTGACAGTTAACGCTGCCACCAAGTTATGTTATTCTTTATGCACAAAATTAGAATAAAATAATTACACCAAAACCCTAAACGATAAAAAAATCTCAACGCAACGGTATACACTCCTTAACGTTTTTTACAGACTAAATTCCCATATAAGTGTGGATGCACCTTGGGAAACGAGAGCTTTTGCACAAGAGCGAGTTTTTCAATTAAGGGGGGGAGCACCACTTGAGTTTAGCTCTGCCAAAATGATGCTAAAACATATTGAGAAAAATTATCCAAATATTAAATATAATCCATACAAGAATTAAGGCTTATTATGTTATTAGAACTGATGAAAGACTTATTGTTATTTAAACAAGCAGATATTCAATCGCCAGCACTTTATTCAGCTATTCGATTAGTAGGTAGAAGAAATTTATTTATAATTTCATTAAATTTGATTGATTGGATCAAAGTAGAAGGTGTGAGAAAGAAAACACGCAATCTAGATTTGTGGCCAGATATTCCTTGGTGTGAAAATTTAAGATTGCTTATTGTGAAAAATCCCGAATTTTCACAATCATTTAAAGTAGTAAAAAATTATTTAACTTATAATGATAAAGTTACCGAAGAAGAACGACAAAAAGCAATAGAGTATATTGCTAAACATAATTATACTCCACCACCGCTAATATCATTACGAAGATAATTATGTATTTTGTTTAAATCATGATTACGACCCGTTTACAGGCAGATATATCACCCAAGACCCACTAGGTATACTGGGTGGGTTAAATAGTTATCAATATGCCAATAATGATCCAATAGACTTAATTGACCCGTTGGGATTAGAATGTAAATGGTTTATTGTTGGAAATAAAAGATACTTAAAATCTGCTGAACAGGATGGAACACTCGTTATTGGTGCCGGGCTAAACCCTATCGAGGGTGCTTACAATATATCTCATCCTGCTCACCCTATGGCGCCAGGTGTTTTTGCTGGCGATGCGCATAATTTGTCGAATATCGCCACCGGCTCGCAAAAGACCATTATAATGGATAACCCGTATGGTTATACTCCCTTAAATGATGAAGTCCTCCGCGTTTTAAAGAAAGATGGGACAATAATCATTCGTGGCAGTGAAAATAATAGACATCTTAGAAAAATAGAAGAAATCGCCAAACTTAAAGATTTGCAATTAATTAGCAAACGAAAAGTCCTTAGTGCAGGATATAAACAAACGAGTGGAGCGCCAATCAAAGGTGAACAAATAAACGAATTTATTTTTAAAAAACAATAGGTGATATAATGAAATACAAATTAGATCTAACCGATAGTTATCAATATTGTATTGATTTTGATGGGTTGAGTGGAGTAGAAGTCTATTCTTCTTTGCCTTGGTTCGAAAAAGGAACATCTATATGCAAAATGCAACTAGAAAACTTATCTATAAATATGGATGAGGCTATATGGCGCAATCAAATACTTTCTGTTAATCCGAAAAGTATAATTAATATTAGTGATGATTTAGTTATATTAGCTCAAAAAGCTTTACTAACGATAGAAAACGTATGCTGTTATGACCTTAAAGTCACGCATAATGAACGCGATTATTATTATTCATCCGGCTTAAAATTTAATATCAAAGATCGTTATATCTACTTTGGTGGGTTTGATACAGAGCACTTAGATTCAAATATTTCTGGTAGAGCCATTTTTCAAGGGCACGTTTGGTTAGAATTGGATGAAGATAACATTGTTCCATTAATGATAGGAAATGATGATCAGCTCGGTGGGTATGAGGAGATAAAAAAAATTAATGAAAATAAAAGATTAGAAGTAAAAATAAAAAATAAATCTTTAGATATGAGTATTTTTAATCATATTGTGTCGCCAATATGGGATTTTGATTTTCAGATAAAGCATTTTTCTGATCATCATTGGTACAAGGAAGCTATTTTGGACTATCCGCCAAGCCAAAATAATTGATAGTACTGGCCGCTATAATAGATGATTTAGGTAATACTATTTTTTAGCAAAACCTAACCATTAGCGAAATATCGACAAATTTTAATATAATCGATTTCAACACATTGAAATACTATTAATTTAATCAAATATACTTTTTAAAGGCTTTATCCATTTGATGTCCGTTAACACTGTCGCCAAGCCTTGTCATTCCCCATCGCACAAAAATAAGAACAGGTATCGGGAAGCTATTAATAATTATAAATAAGCTGATAGACAGAAAAAAGACCAATAATAAAGTTGAATTGATTTAATGAAGTTAATTTTTTGGCAAATTATTATTTCAAGCTAAAAAGAAGATAAAAAGTTGTTTAAGTAAACCAGAACAAGGGCTTACAAGATATCATCATCCAGATGATTTTACGAGTAGGGTGATATGATGAAATACAAATTAGATCTAACCAATATTTATCGATACGTTATTGATTTTGATGGGTTAAGTGGAATATATGGATATTCTTCTTTGCCTTGGTTCGAAAAAGGAACATCTATATGCAAAATGCATCTAGAAAATGTATCTATAAATATGGATGAAGCGGTGTTGCGCGACCAAATACTTTCTGTTAACCCGAAAAGTATAATTAATATCAGTGATGATTTAGTTATATTAGCTCAAAAAGCTTTACTAACGATAGAAAACGTATGCTGTTATGACCTTAAAGTCATGCATAATGAACGCGATTATTATTATTCATCCGGTTTAAAATTTAATATCAAAGATCGTTATACAATATTTGGCGGATATGATACAGAGCACTTAGATTCAAATATTTTTGGTCGAGCCATTTTTCAAGGTCATGTTTGGTTAGAATTGGAGGAAGATAGCATTGTTCCATTAATGATTGGGAATGATGATCAGGTTGGTGGGTATGAGGGGATAAAAAAGATAAATCATAATAAAGAATTGGAAGTAAAGATGAAAAATAAATCTTTAGATATGAGTATTTTTAATCATATTGAATCCCCAATATGGGATTTTGATTTTCAGATAAAGTATTTTTCTAGCCATGATGGGTACAAGGAAGCTATTTTGAATTATCCGCCAAGCCAAAATAATTGATAGAGCTTACCTTATTTAATTAATAGGTTTCAAGACATTTAAGCGTCTTAACTTAATCAAGCATATCTTTAAGCTTCGGCCTATTGGGTGACAGTTAACGCTGCCACCAAGTTATGTTATTCTTTATGCACAAAATTAGAATAAAATAATTACACCAAAACCCTAAACGATAAAAAAATCTCAACGCAACGGTATACACTCCTTAACGTTTTTTACAAACTAAATTCCCATATAAGTGCGGATGCACCAACGCGACACCGCCGATGAATACGTCTTGTATAAAAAAGGTAACAACCGCGTACGATATCATTTCAAACGAGTTGAACAAACGGCCTATTTAAGTGCTATTACTGATAAGTATGGTCACCGACTCAATGTGGTTTATGATAATCATCATCGCTTGATAGCCTTACAACCTCAGCAAGATAAAACACGACGTTTAGCTTTTGGTTATTATGATAAGCAATCAATACTGATTGATACGGTCACTATACAGATTTTAGTGGAAGGGGAATGGCAAACGCTGCACCCTCTAATGCACTATCACTATAATGACCATCATCAACTTATTGGGGCAACTAACGCAGCGGGTCAAACTGAAACGTATGAATATGACGCCTTAAATGTTATTCAAAAGCGAACAATGGCTGGAGGCGCTGAATTTAACTGGGTCTGGGAGGGTGAAGGTCAAGATGTTCGTTGTTTACGTCAATGGGGTAACTTTGGGCAATTAGATGAACGTTACACATGGCAAGATGAAAACGTGATTGTCACCATGGCTGATGGCAGTCAAAAGTGTTACTCCCATAAAGATGGTTTGTTACAGTCAGAAACCGATGCTAATGGGGCGACCAAAACCTATCAGTATAATGAAGAGGGATTGAAAACCGTTGAGATTGATGCGTTAGGGCATCAAACCCACTATGAATATACGGTTAATGCCGAGTTAAAAACCATTATTTACCCAGACAACAGTTATGAAGATTATACTTGGCAACGTGGACGAATTATTCGAATTGAAAAAAATGGGCTGATATGGCGAATACGTTATAACCATCACG
>NZ_LZHO01000088.1:0-100024 GCF_001690895.1 Gilliamella sp. Nev5-1
GATGTCTAAAGAAAAATTTGAACGTACAAAACCCCACGTTAACGTTGGTACAATCGGCCACGTTGACCATGGTAAAACAACTTTAACTGCAGCAATTACTTCTGTTCTTGCTAAAAAATACGGCGGTCAAGCTCGTGCATTCGATCAAATCGATAACGCACCAGAAGAAAAAGCACGTGGTATCACCATCAATACTTCACACGTTGAATACGATACACCAACTCGCCACTATGCGCACGTAGACTGCCCAGGCCATGCTGACTATGTTAAAAACATGATCACTGGTTCGGCACAAATGGACGGTGCTATCTTAGTCGTAGCAGCAACTGATGGTCCTATGCCACAAACTCGTGAGCACATCCTTTTAGGTCGTCAAGTAGGTGTTCCTTACATCATCGTATTCTTAAACAAATGTGATATGGTTGATGACGAAGAGTTATTAGAATTAGTTGAAATGGAAGTCCGTGAGCTTCTATCTCAATACGATTTCCCAGGTGATGACACACCAGTAATCCGTGGTTCAGCGCTTAAAGCATTAGAAGGCGAAGCAGCGTGGGAAGACAAAATTGTTGAATTAGCTGAAGCATTAGACAGCTACATCCCAGAGCCAGAGCGTGATATTGATAAACCATTCCTATTACCAATTGAAGACGTATTCTCAATTTCAGGTCGTGGTACAGTAGTAACTGGTCGTGTTGAACGCGGTGTAATCAAAGTGGGTGAAGAAGTTGAAATCGTGGGTATCAAACCAACAACTAAAACCACTTGTACTGGTGTTGAAATGTTCCGTAAATTACTTGACGAAGGTCGTGCAGGTGAAAACGTTGGTGTATTACTACGTGGCACAAAACGTGAAGAAATCGAACGTGGTCAAGTACTTGCAAAACCAGGTTCAATCACTCCACATACTGATTTTGAATCAGAAGTGTATATCTTAAGTAAAGATGAAGGTGGTCGTCATACTCCATTCTTCAAAGGTTACCGTCCACAGTTCTACTTCCGTACAACTGACGTAACGGGTACTATTGAATTACCAGAAGGCGTAGAAATGGTAATGCCTGGTGACAACATCAAAATGACAGTATCATTAATTCACCCTATCGCGATGGCTGAAGGTTTACGTTTTGCGATTCGTGAAGGTGGTCGTACTGTTGGTGCTGGTGTGGTTGCTAAGGTTATTAAATAATTTAAAGGCTTGCAATTATGAGATGAGGGTGTCATTTGATGCCCTTTCTTATCTAGTCTGTTTAGCAAAATGTTTTTATTTAAAAGAGCATTTTGGAAAGTAGATATTATTATAATATAACATAATCATGGGTTTTATATGCTAGTAAGTAACGAGGGTCAAAATACAAATACTGCTCTAGACAAATTGAAATGGTGTTTAGTTTTAGTATTGATTGCGTTTGTTGTTTGGGGAAATTTTTATTTTGCTGAACCTAATGATATATATCAACCTAATACGATCGTTCGGATTATAGCGGTTGTTGTGCTTTCGCTATTAACTTTATTAATTGCGATCACGACAGCTAAAGGTAAATCATTTTTGTTGTTTTTACAAGAATCACGAAAAGAGTTAAGAAAAGTTGTATGGCCGACTCGTAAAGAAACGACACAAACAACCATGCTGATTGCTGCTATCACAGTTATTGTTGGTTTAGCGCTTTGGGGAATGGATTCTTTATTCGGTTCAGCCATCTTTTATTTAACATCAATAGGGCGTTAATATGAGCGAAACACAACAAAAACGTTGGTATGTTATACAAGCGTATTCTGGTTATGAAGCGCGTGTAGTACAATCATTACGTGAATATATTAAATTACATGATATGGAAGATTCTTTTGGGGAAGTATTAGTACCAACCGAAGAAGTTGTTGAAATGAAAAGCGGTCAGCGCCGTAAGAGTGAACGTAAATTCTTTCCCGGTTATGTATTAGTTGAAATGGCGATGAATGATGCGACTTGGCATTTAGTAAGAAGTGTGCCAAGAACAATGGGCTTTATTGGTGGTACTTCTGATAGACCTGCCCCGATTAGTCAGCGTGAAGTTGATGCTATTATGAATCGCTTACAACAAGTTGGTGATAAGCCACGTCCTAAAACTTTATTTGAACCAGGTGAGCTTGTTCGTGTTAACGAGGGTCCATTTGCTGACTTTAATGGTGTTGTTGAAGAAGTTGATTATGAAAAAAGCCGCTTAAAAGTATCGGTTTCAATCTTCGGTCGTTCAACGCCTGTTGAGCTTGATTTTAGTCAAGTTGAAAAAAGCTAATCAATTTTATTAGAATAAATTATTTGATAAAATCAAAAAATCACAGAGTTAAATCTGTGATTTTTTTTATTCTAGCCAATAAAATTAAACTTATTTATTACAATATTGCATTACAAGTGAAATAATCTATTCTATTTGAAATTCTTCAAGTTGCTGTTGCAAATCCAACCACTTTAACTCGCTTTGCTCTAACTCGCTTTTCAGTTGGCTTTGTTGCAAAAGTAAACTTGTTAAATCCGATTTTTTATTGGCTTCATACATCATCGGATCAGACAGTTGTTGTTCTATCATTTGCAATTGTTTTGCTAAATTTTCCTGTGTTTGCTCTTCTTTTTGTAACTGTTTTTTTATTGGCTGCATTTGTGCGCGTAATTCAGCTTGCTTGCGTTTTTGCTCTTTACGATCTTGAGCTGATATATTAATTGTATTTTCTTTTTTGGGTGAATTTATTTCGTCATTTGATTGGTTATCATTTTTTTGTGCTTCGGCTAACCATTTTTGATAATCATCAAGATCGCCGTCAAATGGTTCAACTTTATGATCATGGACTAAATAGAATTCATCGGTGGTCGAACGTAGTAAATGGCGATCATGTGACACCACAACTAATGCACCGTCAAAATCAATTAGCGCTTCTGTCAACGCTTGTCGCATATCTAAATCTAGATGGTTAGTTGGTTCGTCTAATAAAAGGAGATTCGGTTTTTGCCAGACAATTAAAGCTAAAACAAGACGTGCTTTTTCACCGCCCGAGAAAGTTTTAACTGGCTCGGTGACTTTATCGCCTTGAAAATCAAATCCACCCAAATAATTACGCAGTTCTTGCTCTGTATTTTTTTGTTCAGCAAGTTGCGTTAAATGCCAAAGTGGTGACTCATCGGGGCGTAGATATTCTAATTGATGTTGAGCAAAATAGCCTAATTGAACACCTTTAGCGAGATTAATATGTCCTTCCTTAGGTGCAATTTCTCCGGCGAGTAATTTAATCAGTGTTGATTTTCCCGCACCATTGCGCCCTAATAAGCCAATGCGCGAACCGGGAACTAGATTAAGCTTAATTTTTTCTAGTATAATTTTGTCATCGTAACCCGCGACGACTTTGTCCATCATTAACAAAGGGCTTGGTAAGAATTCAGATGGCTTAAAATTAAAATGAAATGGATTATCAACATGCGCAGGTGCAATCAGCTCCATTCTTTCTAACATTTTTATACGGCTTTGTGCCTGTTTAGCTTTTGTTGCTTTGGCTCTAAAGCGATCGATATAATTTTGCAAGTGTGCAACTTTGAGTTGTTGGCTTTCATAAAGCGACTGTTGTTGAGCAAGTTTAGTTGAACGTTGGATCTCAAAGGAGGAATAATTGCCCGTATATTCAAATAAACTCTTTTGCTCAATATGAATAATTTTATTGACTAACGGATCCAAAAAATCACGATCGTGAGAGATTAAAATCAAAGTTCCCGGATAGTTACTTAACCATTTTTCAAGCCAAATCACGGCATCTAAATCAAGGTGATTGGTTGGTTCATCAAGCAGTAATAAATCAGAACGACACATTAATGCCTGAGCCAAATTTAATCGCATCCGCCAACCACCAGAATAGGACTTAACCGGTAACATTAATTGTTCATTAGAAAATCCTAGTCCATGTAGTAGCGTTGCGGCTCGAGCGCGAATTGTCCAAGCATCAATGGTATCAAGCTTTTCATGAATAACCGCAATTTGCTGACCATTATTTTGTTCATTAGCGGTATTTAATTGTTTTTCTAATTGTCGATACTCACGATCGCCATCAATGGCATATTCAATCGCAGGGATATCTAATGCGGGTGTTTCTTGATTGACCCAAGCGAGTTGCCATTGCGATGGTATATTTAACGTGCCAGCATCAGCTTGAATTTCACCTTTAATCAGTGAAAAGAGCGTCGATTTTCCGCAACCATTTTTACCCACTAATCCCACTTTTTGTTGAGGATTAATAGTTGCTGAAGCATTATCTAAAAGCAAGTTAACGCCTCGGCGCACTTGGATTGAATCAAAAACTATCATGATATTTTTGTCTATTATTCAAAATAAAATAAGTTAATAAAAATTGTTTTAATCATCCAAAATTAGGGACGTTATAACACAATCAATTTAAACAAAAAAGCCCTTTGATAAAACGAAAAGGGCTTAAATTTAATAATTCACAGGACTATTTTTTTATTGCTGATAAAGCACGACGAATAAAGAACGTACATATACCAACAAAAACAAAGAGACCTAAAAGTTGAGGTAACATACCTAAATCGAGCGGTATTGCAAGTGGAGCATCATTTCCACCATTGGTGATGCTAATCACAATCACAATGGCTAATAAAACGCCCACTAAACTTTCACCAACAATCAAGCCTGATGCAATTAATGCCGCTTTACGATCAGCTTTTTTGAATTGCTCTTCTGGATCTAAATTTTGTGCTTTGGCTTTTTTGTAAGCATTACGTTTAATTATCCATGATAATAAAGTGCCAATAAAAATTGGTGTTGTGATACTTGGTGGTAAATAAATGCCTAAACCAACAGCAAGTGCAGGTATGCGAAAGTTAGATTTATTTTGGGCAAGAATTAAATCAATAATAATAATGACAGCGCCTAAAGCAAGCCCTATTAAAATCATCGTCCAGTCAAGTTGATGGGCAAAAATACCTTTAGCAATTGTTGTCATCAGTGTTGCTTGTGGTGCTGCCAAAACTTGAGTTGTATCCATATCAGAACGAGGTAAAGCGCCAGTAAAGCCGTAAGCGTTATATAAAATCTCTAAAATAGGCGCAATAACAATTGCACCAACAACACAGCCAAGTAATAATGCCACTTGTTGTTTCCATGGGGTAGCATTAACCAAATGACCTGTTTTTAGGTCTTGTAAATTATCATTTGAAATACATGCTATTGCCAAAACGGCACTAGTAGTAAAGAGTGCAAGGGCTGTGGCAAAGTTGGAGCCTTCAATAGAAGCTAGCATACCATTCGCTTCACCTAAACCTAATAAGATTAATGAAATGACAACCACTGCAACAATTGCTATTCCTGATATTGGGCTTGCTGATGAGCCAACAAGTCCAGCCATATAACCACATGCGGCAGCCACTAAAAAGCCCATAATAAAAGCAAATAATACAGCGCAAAAAACTAATGTCCAAGCCATGCTTGCTGATAAACCACTATCGGCAATAAAGCTATAAAAAGTCACTAACAAAATAACTAACATACCACCCATAATTAATAAAATAGCTTTAGGTGATAAATCCCGCTCGGTTGATGCAATATCATTGCCAGACACATCTGAACGCATACTTTTAAATGATATTTTTAAACCTTCAATCATCGGTTTGATTAATGTCAGTAATGTCCAAACCGCTGCAATAGCTATGACCCCCGCACCAATAAAGCGTATATCTTTTGCCCAAAATCCCATTGCAACTTTAAATAAAGGCTGACTGGTATCATAATCGGTAATTGCACTTAAAATTGGAACGCCAAATACCCAACCAATAATGGTTCCAATTAAAATAGCAATTCCTGACATAATTCCGATCAAATAACCAGCACTGAGTAACGCTAACGAGAATCCCATAGGCAGTTGAAAAATGGATTTGCCAGCGGTAAACCAATAAGCAGTACTTTCAGATAATAGGCGAAAACCATTAGTAAAAAGACTAACAATAGAGGCAATGATGCCGCCAAATAAAATATCCTTTAAACCATCGTTAGCTTCTTTATTATCGGATTTAGATCCTGCCTTTAAAATTTCAGCAGCGGCTACACCTTCAGGGTAAGGTAAATTACTTTTAACGACCATGACATGACGCAATGGAATTGAAAATAAAACCCCAAGCATTCCGCCTGCGGCACATATTGCAAAGGTTAGCCAAAAGGGAAAGTCTTGCCAGTAACCAATCATTAACAAACCCGGAAGCACAAAAATAATTGAAGATAATGTACCCGCTGCTGATGCTTGAGTTTGCACCATGTTATTTTCTAAAATAGTTGAACCCGAAAACAGTTTCAATATTGCCATTGAAATCACTGCCGCAGGAATTGCGGATGAAAACGTTAATCCAACTTTCAAACCAAGATAAACATTCGATGCAGTAAAAATGACAGTAATAAAAGCACCAAGAATGGTGCCTCTTAAAGTAAGTTCACGTAAATTATTCATATATCAATAAAGTTAATTTAATAGAGGAGTATTATATACTTAATTCGCTTTTATCGGCTACAAGTTCCGTAAATAGCTTTAGTTTAGTGCTTTTATCATTATTTTGGGTGAAATAATTAGCAATAACATCAAAATATATTGGCATTAACCTTTAAAAAATAACCGTTTTGTTATTAAACCTTTACAATGACGCTGATTAATTACTTATTTGTGGGGGATATTTTGAACGCATTACAGCGCTTACAAGCTATTATTAAACAACTTCGCGATCCAATTAATGGTTGCGAATGGGATCGAATTCAAACTTTTTCGTCTTTAAAATCATATACACTAGAAGAAACGTACGAAGTGCTTGATGCAATTGATAAACAAGATATGGAGGAGCTAAAAAAAGAACTTGGCGATCTATTGTTTCACATTGTCTTTTATGCTGATTTAGCCCAAGAACAAGGAAGCTTTGATTTTGATGAGGTCTGTTTAGCGGTTGCTGATAAGTTAGTTTATCGTCATCCGCATATTTTCACCGAAAATAAGGTAGAAAAACCTAACTGGGAACAACTTAAACAAAAAGAACGCGATCAAAAAGCACAATACTCATTGCTCAATGATATTCCCCAAGCAATACCTGCCTTAATGCAAGCTGAAAAAATTCAAAAGCGTTGTGCCTCGGTTGGTTTTGATTGGCATGATATAAAACCTGTGCTTGATAAGGTAAAAGAGGAAATTGATGAAGTTGAGCAAGAGCTTGAACAAAACAAACAAGATCCACAAAAAATTGAGGAAGAACTTGGTGATTTATTGTTTGCGACCGTCAATTTAGCTAGGCATTTAAAGGTTAAATCAGAACTCTGTTTACAGCAAGCCAATAAAAAATTTACCCGACGATTTCAACAATTAGAATCGATACTCAAACAAAAAAACTTATCTTTAATTGATGCAACGCTTGAACAAATGGAAGACGCGTGGCAAAGTGTTAAGCAATTAGAACAGATTAAACTCAATAGCGAAGTGAATAAAAATGACTGAACAAAAAAATGAATTATATCAAGAGATCGAAGCATGGGCACAAAATGCGATATTAAATAGTCCAACATGGAGCATTAACCAGCTCGATTACTCTGAAAAAAGTATTACGGTTGTTGAAATGATCATCAGTGAACTGGCTGAAAAAAACTTTAGCATTCCAGAAGAACAACTCAACATGATATCGCAAGAATACGGATGTTATTTATTGCTCACCGCCCATAAAATATACGGCGGTGAATTTTATTGGAACGAAGAATTTGAACAACCCATGTTAATTTGCTGTGAACCTGATGCCATGATAGTCCTCATGACATGGAACAAAGTAAAAGGACGGTTAGTAGGGGATAAAGCCGATCATATTGCCTATTTCTTAGATGAATTTGGCAAAGCTACTTTTCAACCCGAAAAAGGCACTCATGTGGTTTATTTATAATTCGCTTAAATTGAAATATAGCCTGATAAATACGATAATAGCCTCTAATATGAGGCTATATCACTGCCTAAATATTTTCACCGATAGCTTGCTAACTCGACTAACGGCAACAAACAAAACCACGCTACAATTCTGGTTATTGAAAACGACATCAATATGTTGCTTAATTTTTATTGGCAATATACGATAAAAATTAATAACAATATGGTTTAATGGGAAATATTTGATTATTTCGACTTCGTAACAAAACTTTAGAATTTATTAAAATTGAGTAATATTTTGAAAATTAATACTTACCGCTATGCCATCATCCAAAGATAAAAGCTGCAAAATATAGATCCCTTATCGCATACTAGATTCAGTAAAAAATAAAAAAATCCAATAAAATCAATGTGTTTTCTGAATGATTTTTAAGTGCTAGATGCATTGTTTTGGGGATTATTTAATTTAGTACTTTTTAAGCTTTGTGGATAAAACTCACTATTGATGATAACTTTCGAGTAGGAGATTAGACTTCTTCCAGAGGTAAGCAACATGGATTTGGGTAAGCAAGAGAGAGGTCAAGAAACCTCTCTTGTTTATGATAAATTAAAATTAATCATAAGCTACTTTATTTTACGCGTGAAACATATTCGCCAGAGCGTGTATCAACTTTTAGAATTTCGCCAATTTGTACAAATAGTGGCACACGTACGACAGCACCAGTTGATAGCGTTGCTGGTTTTCCACCCGTTCCTGCTGTGTCACCTTTTAGACCTGGATCGGTTTCAATCACTTCAAGTTCAACAAAGTTCGGTGGCGTTACTGCAATTGGCTGACCATTCCATAAAGTTAAAATACATTCAGCTTGATCAACTAGCCATTTGGCATTATCACCAACCGCTTTAGCATCAGCTGAAAGTTGTTCAAATGTTTCATTATTCATGAAATGCCAAAACTCGCCATCGGTATAAAGATAAGTTAAATTCATATCCACAACATCAGCGGCTTCAACTGATTCGCCAGATTTGAAAGTTTTATCGACAGTTTTTCCTGAAAGTAATTTTTTAATTTTTACGCGGTTAATTGATTGACCTTTACCGGGTTTGTAAAATTCATTTTCAACAATGACACATGGCTCGCCATCTTGCATTATTTTAAGACCCGCTTTAAACTCATTAGTACTATAAGATGCCATAAAAGCTCCAACTAAAATTCTGAATTACAAAAAATGAGCCACATTATACAGCAAAAAATTGAACTACCAAATAATAAAGATAGATGGATTATAGAGCTTGCCAATGTTGTGACAGATATCAATGTTTTATATGCTTATTTGGATCTAGACCCAAAAACCATTTCAAGCTCTATGCAATTGGCAAAAAAGCAGTTTCCACTTCGTGTACCTATGGCTTTCATCAACCGGATGAAAAGAGGCGACAATAACGACCCTCTTTTATTGCAGGTGCTTTGCGATGATAACGAATTATTAAAAGTAAAGGGTTATAGCAATGACCCATTACAAGAGCAAGATAATGTTATCCCTGGGCTATTACATAAGTATCATAACCGAGCATTGTTAATAACGAAAACAGCCTGTGCAATTAACTGCCGTTACTGTTTTAGGCGGCATTTCCCTTATCATGATAACCAAGGCAATAAAAAAAATCTGGCTTTTGCACTTGAATATATTGCTAACCATCCAGAACTTGATGAAATTATTTTATCAGGTGGTGATCCTTTAATGGCTAAAGATCATGAAATAGCATTTTTGATTAATGCCTTAGAACAAATCCCACATATTAAACGTTTGCGTATCCATACCCGTTTAGCAGTTGTTATTCCTTCACGAGTAACATCTGAGCTTTGCAAATTATTTTTTGAAAGCAGGTTGCAAATTGTAGTAGTTACTCACATTAATCATCCCAATGAGATTGATAATGATGTTGCTAATGCAATTAGGCTTTTAAAACAAAGTGATGTGACAACACTGAATCAAAGCGTGTTATTGAAAAATGTTAATGACAACGCCAAGGTTTTAGCACAGTTAAGTAATCGGCTTTTCGATATTGGTATTTTACCTTATTACATCCATTTGTTAGATAAAGTGCAAGGCGCCGCCCATTTTTTAGTCGAAGATGATGTTGCAAAAATCATAATGAAACAGTTAGCCGAAAAGATATCGGGTTATTTGGTACCTAAATTAGCACGCGAAGTCGGTGGCGAAAAAAGTAAGCGTGTACTTGCTTTTATGGATTAGTTGATTTATTTTTGTTTTTTTAACCTATTATGTTATAAGAATTTGTTTAATTTTATTCAATTGTGCCATAATGAACTGTTAATGGTTTTTATTCAAATAAATCGGTGAAATCTCATTGACGAAAAATAAAATAGTCTCTATAATTCCGACTTCTTTAATTAATGCTGTGGAGTTTAGACTCTGCAACCTGTTGATAAATTAGATTTGGATATAAATCGTCATGAAACGCACATTTCAACCATCAGTATTAAAACGCAATAGAACTCACGGTTTCCGTGCTCGTATGGCAACTAAAAACGGTCGTCAAGTTCTTGCTCGCCGTCGTGCTAAAGGCCGTGTTCGTTTAACTGTTGCTAGCTGATTTAAAGTTGGGTGATTAAGTTCACTTTTCCTCGGGAGTTACGATTGCTAACTCCCTTTGATTTTAATCATGTCTTCCAAGAGTCTGTGCGTGCTGGATCGCCATTTTTAACCTTAGTCGCACGTAAAAATAACTGTACCCATATACGGTTAGGGTTTGCTATAGCGAAAAAACAGGTAAAAAGAGCGCATGAGCGTAATCGTATTAAGCGATTGACTAAAGAGTATTTTCGACATCATCAACATCAACTTCCTAATATTGATTTTATTTTGATGGCTAAACAGCCTGTTATAGATTTAGATAATCAACAAATCGTTGAAACACTCAATAAATTATGTCAACGAATCATAGCCAAAATCGATATTTAGATAAATTCATATCAATTATTAAGCTGCACGTTTATGCATGTAACCACATGATAGTTAATACTTTTGTTTTTTTTGTGCGTGTTTATCAACGTTTTATTAGTCCTTTATTTGGTCCAAAATGCCGCTTTACGCCGACATGTTCACAATATGCAATAATTGCACTAAGACGCTTTGGATTCATAAAAGGTGGTTGGCTAACAGCTAAACGTGTATTAAAATGTCATCCTTTACATGACGGAGGAGAAGATTTTGTTCCTCCAAAAACTAAAACCAATAGAGAAAAACACTAATGGGATCTCAACGTAATATTTTAGTCATTGCTTTACTTTTTGTATCTTTTTTTATTTGGAAAGCGTGGGAGGAAGATCACGCACCTAAGCCTCCGATCACAAACCAATTAACACAACAAATAGGTGATGATAATTCAACAGATGGCTTGGCACAGGGTAAAATAATTACTGTAAAATCAGATGTGTTGTCACTCACTATTAATACTTATGGTGGTGATGTACAAGCTGCACAATTATTAAAATATGAGCAAACACTGCATTCTGGTACGCCTTTTCAGTTATTAGCATCACGTCCTGATTTCATCTATATTGCTGAAAGTGGTTTAACAGGTAAAGATGGCCCAGATAATGCTAAACAAGGTTCAAAACGCCCAGTATATAAAACTGAAAAATCAGAATATGTTTTAGCTGATGGTCAAGATGAGTTGCGTGTTCCATTAACGTATCAGGTCAATGGGGTAAGTTATACTAAATATTACATATTACATCGTAATAATTATGCTATTGATGTTCAATATGACATCAACAATCAAAGTAGCCAGCCTATTGATGTTTCTATGTATGGACAACTAAAACAAACTATCAAATTACCTGATGATATTCCAACTGAAGGCGGTAGTGGGTTAGGGCAAAGTGCATTCCGTGGTGCAGCTTACTCTAGTTCTAGTAGCAACTACAGCAAATATAGTTTTGACAATATCAAAGATAAAGCTTTATCGGTCGAGACGCAAACAGGCTGGATTGCGATGCTGCAACACTATTTCGCTTCGGCATGGGTGCCAGCACAGGGTACAAATAATCTATTTTACTCTCGTGCAACTGCGAATAACTCACAAGCAACAATTGGCTTCAAAGGTGAGCCAACCGTTATTCCTGCAGGTAGTACACAAACCATTAGTGCCAAATTATGGTTAGGACCTGAAATTCAAAATCAGCTTAAAGAAACTGCAAATCATCTTGATTTAATTGTCGATTACGGTTGGTTATGGTTCTTGTCACAACCTCTTTTTTATTTGTTGAAGTTTATACAAAGTTTTGTTGGTAACTGGGGCTTCTCAATTATTGTTATTACTTTTATTGTTCGAGGTCTTTTATTCCCATTAACTCGAGCACAGTATCGTTCAATGGCAAAAATGAAATTATTACAGCCTCGTATAGAAGCTTTGAAAGAGCGTTATGGTGATAATAAACAAAAAATGAGCGTTGAAACAATGGCGCTCTACAAACAAGAGAAAGTCAATCCATTAGGCGGTTGTTTACTAATAATTATTCAAATGCCGATTTTCTTGTCATTATTCTATATGTTAAGTAGCGCAGTTGAATTACGCCATACACCATTTGCGCTTTGGATTTATGACTTATCTGCGCAAGATCCTTATTATATTTTGCCTTTATTAATGGGTGGCTCCATGTTCTTAATTCAAAAAATGTCACCAACTCCAGCTACCGATCCATTACAACAAAAATTAATGACTTATATGCCATTAATCTTTACTGTGTTCTTTTTATGGTTCCCATCAGGCTTAGTTTTATATTATATCGTCAGTAACTTATTCACAATTGTCCAGCAACGCCTTATCTACTGGGAACTTGAGAAAAAAGGGCTTCACGAGAAAACAAAAAAATAATATTGTTAAAAAAGGAGGAGGGAACCCCTCCTTTTTTCGTTTTTACTTTTGGCATTTATAATATGAATATACAACAACAATTTAATTTAACTGGCAGTGAAATAGGTTATTGGTTTGTAAGTACTAATGGGCGATTATGGTTGCCTGATGGTGAAGTTCCTGTAGGGCGTGCTGATGAACTTGGTTTTACGAATAAACGAGCTCAACCAATAGGTGAGTTAAATGGACAAACTGCTTGGCTCATTTGTAGTGAAATAAAAAATGCGATGAGTTCAATCCGTCCATTGCTTGATAGCGCAGATCAATCCTTATTTAATATGGCTGGACGAGCTGTGCAGCTTTCTGAATTTTATCGCTCCCATAAATATTGTGGATATTGTGGATATGAGATGTATATCAGTAATACCGAATGGTGCTGTATGTGTGATCACTGCAAAGAACGTTATTACCCACAAATTTCACCATCTATTATCGTAGCAATTCGTCATAAAAATAAAATTTTATTAGCCAAGCACGTTAGGCATAATCGAGATAACTTGTACACCGTATTGGCGGGTTTTACTGAGATTGGCGAAACAATGGAAACCGCCGTTGAACGGGAAGTATTTGAAGAATCAAAAATAAAAATTAAGAATATTCGTTATGTTGGATCGCAACCTTGGCCATTTCCAAATTCATTAATGATGGCTTATTTGGCTGATTATGATAGTGGTGAAATAGTGGTAGACAAAAATGAACTTATTGAAGCAAACTGGTACCATTACACGCAATTACCTAAAATTCCTAAGTATGGCACCATTGCTAGGCGGTTAATTGAAGATACAATTATACTTTGCCGCCAATATGACGAATATGGCTGTGACTAATCAATCATATTGAATTGTTCTGGTTAGATTAACAGTTTTTGATTCGCTACCTGCTGTAATACAAACAGCTTTAGTCCAATCGTTGTTTTGATTATATTCCGAGTAAGTACAAGTTTCTGTTAGTTCAACTTCTTGCTCATTATTCTCATTAATGATGATGTCTCCATTTGATGATAACTTAAATGTTTTAGTAATGGTCTTTTCTATTTGCTCGTTATCATTATATATGACATCTTTTTCTTGTGATAATACTGGGAATTTCGTTTTTTCATCGACAGGAACATAGGCATTATATAATACAAGTTCTACATGATCATTATCATAAATAATTCTACTGCTAAATATCACATTATTTTCGGCAAAATGTGATAAAGTTGTCTCAACCAAACGGCCTTGCTCATCAAATTCCGTACTTGCAACGATGTCATTATCATTATTCTTCATACCAAGAATATTTTTTGATGAATCAAAAACAATGTCATAAACATTTCTGGTGTCGTTCATACCATAGCTATACTTAGCCGTATCATAGTTTATTTCACCATGTAATCCTTCTAAATCATAATTAGTGACAAAGCCTTGTTCATTATAGTTAATTGTTTTACTTGATGAACCTTGGATTTGTTGTTGTTTAATTTTTTTACTAAATGGTAAAAGTTCTGGCTCAGTATGAAAAAGATAACTATTAATAACCGCAGTTGGTAATTGTGATAATCGGGTACCGTCAGATGTTTTTTTACCATCACAACCATTGATTAAAAATGTACTGCTAATTAAGCATATATATAAAAATAAATTATTTTTTTTCATAGAACTGATTTCCATTTATGTTATTGTTTGAAAAATTTATGATAAAACGTCAAATTATCAAATTAATTGTTAATTATTATCTTCTTCTTTATATTTACACCAAATGGCAAGCGCATCACAGTGCCAATACTTCATCATTTTGCACCAATTAGATCGCCATTTACGCACGGTATCGTTGTGTAAGTTAAGTGTTTTTGCTATTTGCAAATTATTTGTCCCAGAAACAATCAAATCAATAAATTGTAGCCATAATTCTGGTTTTGGAATATGGTTTAAGCTGGTATCTCTTAAAATATTAAAACTATGTCGACAACATCGGCAACGATAGCAAGCACGATTTCCAACTTTAGTTGTTTCGTTGGATCCACAATATATGCAGGTTTGATTTTGTTCACCCAATAAATTCGTTACTTTGTCTTTAATTATTTTATATTGTTGTTCTAAAGTTGGAATTAATGTTGTTTGTTTTTTATGAGTATACCAATTATGTAATGATGGATAATTGTTTTTAAGATAATTAATAATTGCACATTCCCGACGAATAACTTTTGCCAGTGAAATATCAAGCTGTTTAGCAATATTGTTATAACTGATATTTTTTATACGGCTAATAAAAATAACTTCTAATTCATTAAATGGCACTAAACGACGGAAAGGAGTGTTGGTTGAAGCAGTAAAATATTTATGACAAGCTTTACAGCGGTATGTTTTAGTTGGTTTTGACCGAACTTTATAAAACTTAGTATTTTTACAAAATGGGCAAACTTCTACATGTTGTGATGCTATTTTTTCTAGATTATGATGAAAAGCTTTAAATTCATCATGCAATTCGGCTGGTGCGAGTTCATAAATCATTTTTATTCCCTTATCGCTTATCCTTGTAAATATTATCAGATTTTTCCCTAAACATATAGCTTTATTGACATTTTTTGCATTTATTACTTTGAGTAATGTATTTATTGTATTGATTTATATTTTTCTGTGGTTTATTTATAGTAAATACTGTTAATAATTCATCGACGAAGATGGCTATTAAAAATATAACTATCGACTAAAATAGCACAGCAAAAAGTAGAAAATTCTCTATAATACAAGCAAAAGAAGATTCAGCCATAAAAATGACCAAGCACTAAATTATGATTATTTTAAAATAAGCTTATGTTGACGCTTTTCTGACTTTAATGGTATATCAAAAAGCAAGGGGATCAATAGCATTATAAGCGGGTATACCAAGCATATTACGAGTTAAAGTTTAATCCACAGGTAAAAAACGTATTGCCCGACGAAAAGTAGAAAATATATCGGCAAGTAAAATTATCTGCTGTTTACAAATTGGAAAATAGAATTAGAGATTGTTTTTCAGACTACTAACAACTAATCAAATAGTTTGCTGTAAATAACCAACGCATTGTAAGCTTAGCAGTTCAAGCATGTGGAAAATCAATACTGATATTTCTTATTATGATTTGCAATATGAATACTCTATAATAAATCATCTTTACGATTAAGCTACATAGACTCTTAAATATTTTTTACAAATTTATAAAATATGACGCCTATTGAACATGAAACATTGACATAGGTAGCGTAATTTTTTAAATGAGATTTATACTAACTATGAGGGTTTTTGTAACTAATTTTGATGCAGCACTTGTTAATCAACTAAAAAGGGCTACAGCCCTTTTTAGTTTAATCAATTAATTAGAAGTTATAACGAACACCTGCTAATAAATCAATTGATCTTAATTTACCACTAGCATTAGTTCGATAGTATTCGTTATATTCTTTAATGGTTACTTTACCAGCATCTACATAACGAGCGGTGAAATCAAGAGCTAGGTTATTATTAACTTTATAAGCAGCCCCTGCAGCAACATTCCATGCAAATTTAGTTTTTGTTTTTGATAATGAACGTTCATAATCAACACCATCATCAACAGAAACATTCCACTTTTCTTTATGACTATGCTCTAATTTGGTGAATGCAACACCTAATCCTGCACCAACAAATGGAGTAATTGGTGAGTCTATTTCAATATCATAATAACCGTTCAACATTAACGTATTCATGCGTACTTTTACTTTTTGCGTAGTGCGACGGCGATAATCCTCATATGTGTTATATCTATTTTCTTTTTTCTCTGCATTACCACGTAAAGTATAAGATAATTCTACTCGAGCTGGCACGTCATAATCATAAAGGTTGTAACCTAAATTTAAAGCACCTGCTAATTTAGTTTTATGCATTGAGTCGAAAATATTGCCTTTCACTATACCACCATGTCTATAATGTAAAGTATCTTCAATGTCACTCGCTTTTAAAATAGTAGCACCTAATTGCCCGCCTAAATAAAATCCATTTACCTCAGCGTAAGCAAGATTTGAGAAACACGCAAATGTTGTAAGTGCAATTAATGTTTTCTTCATTTTATTTCCTTTTCTTTAATTATTTCTGGCTATTAAAAAACCTATTGATTATAAAACATTAAATTTATAAGATCTATATCTAATATTATTGGAAATAAATTTGTATGATTTGATATGGGTTATTAGGCGACAGGTAATCTACTATAAGCAGGCTATAAAAATTGATTGATTGATTGATTGGCTCCTCCAACAGGACTTGAACCTGTGACATACGGATTAACAGTCCGCCGTTCTACCGACTGAACTATGGAGGAACACTTAACGGGTAAAATATTAACGATCTATGGCGATTATGTCAATATCTAAAACACTAAACACAACCGAATGCTCAGCTCGTAAACAAATAAAGTGATTGCTGTGCTAAAATAGTAAGAAAATAACGTAGTGGGTAGAATAAAATTTATGAAAAAAAATATTTGTGTTTTTTGTGGTGCTAATGATGGAAGCCACTTTGAATATCGTACACAAGCAGAACTGTTAGGTAAAACTTTAGCTGAACAAAATCGACGCCTAATTTATGGCGGTGGCAATAAAGGCTTAATGGGGGTGATTGCCAATTCAGTATTAGAGCATGGCGGCAAGGTCATTGGTATTATTCCTAAACTTTTAGTCGAAGCTGAAACTGCTCATCATGGTATTACACGTTTGGAAGTAGTTGATAATATGCATCAACGAAAGGCAAGACTTGCAGAGCTTGCTGATAGCTTTATTGCCATGCCAGGTGGAACAGGCACACTAGAAGAAATTTTTGAGGTATGGACAGCCATGCAAATCGGTTATCATGAAAAACCCGTTGCATTGTTTAATGTAATGGGATTCTGGCAACCTATGCTCAATTTTTTACAACATGCTGTGAATGAAGGGTTTGTTCGAGATAGTTTTTATAAAACATTAATCGTTTCGGAAGATCCACAATCGATATTACAACAAATAGATCACTTTATTCCTAAAGATTTACAGCGTTGGGTAAAAAAATAATGTATTGATGATAAAAAACGCCATCTTTTGATGGCGCTTTTATTTATATGATTAAAA
The DNA here is from genome assembly GCF_001690895.1 of Gilliamella sp. Nev5-1. NCBI lineage: Bacteria > Pseudomonadati > Pseudomonadota > Gammaproteobacteria > Orbales > Orbaceae > Gilliamella > Gilliamella sp. Nev5-1. The sequence continues at coordinate 17,955 of NZ_LZHO01000088.1, forward strand.
TTAAGCGGCAGTTGCAGCTTCTGGCTCTGGTTGTTTAATAAATGCATAAGCCACACCAGCAATAACAGAACCTGTCACAATAGATAACAAGTAGCCAACTACAGGTTTAACCACGCCAGGAATCGCTAAGGCAAATAACCCACCATGTGGCGTCATTAATGTTGAGCCAAAGGCTAACGCCATGCCCCCAGTAATTGCCCCACCAATAATACAACATGGGATAACACGTAATGGATCACGAGCAGCAAATGGAATTGCCCCTTCGGATATAAAGCATAAGCCTAATACCAATGAAGCTTTACCACTTTCTTGTTCAGTTTTAGCAAATTTTTTGCTCGCAATAAGTGTCGCAAGTCCCATCGCTAAAGGTGGAACCATACCACCAGCCATAACCGCTGCCATTGGTGCATAAACTTGTGCTGAAATTAAACCAGTACCAAATGCGTAAGCAACTTTATTAATTGGCCCACCCATATCAGTACACATCATTCCGCCTAAAATAGCCCCCAATATAACCGCATTCGCCGTACCCATTGAGTTTAACCATACTGTTACAACGTTCATTAACCATGCAATAGGGGTACCAACAATAAATTGCATCACAAGGCCTGTAATAAGCGTTGCAAATAGTGGTACGATTAGTATCGGTTTTAATGCCTCTAGCGTTTTTGGTAATGGTAAATATTTTGTGATTAATAGCGCCAAATAACCAGCAAAGTAACCAATAATAATCCCACCTAAAAAACCTGCACCAGTTGATACCGCAAGTAAACCACCCACAAGCCCCGGTGCAAGCCCAGGTCTATCAGCAATAGAATAAGCAATATAGCCTGAAAGCAATGGCACCATAAGCGAGAAAGCAAGCCCTCCAATTTGAGCTAAATGCGGTTCACCTATTAATTTTTGCACCCCTTCAACCATTTCAAATGAACCAAAAGCAAATGAAAGTGCAATAATCAAACCACCTGCAACCACCATTGGTAACATGTAAGATACGCCAGTTAATAGATGTTGATAAACACCTTTTTTCTCATTACTTGCCTTAGCTGTTGAGGAGTTTGCTATTGGCTGATAAACCGTTGCTTCTTCAAATGCTTTATCAAATTCTTGTGCTGTTTTTTTCAGGGCAGGGCCTGTTTTGGTACGATAAAGTTTTTTACCCGCAAATTTGCTTAAGTCGACATCGATATCACATGCAGCGATAACCACATCGGCAGCGGCGACTTCTTCTGGCGTTAATTCATTACCCACACCAACTGAACCACGAGTTTCAACTTTACACCACCACCCCCGTTTTTTGGCTTCTTCTTCAATGGCTTCTGCCGCCATAAAAGTATGAGCAACACCGGTTGGACAAGCAGTAACAGCAACAATACGTTTTACACCATGACTTGGCGTTGCTGTTGGTGCCACCTCAGTAGATTGTTCATAGACACTTGCTTTACTTTGTGCATCAGTTAAAATCTGTTTTGGATTAGCAAAAAGTTGATTTAAGTCTTCAACGACATACACTTTTTTGCCAACCACAGATTTATCACTTATGGTTCCCGAACCGACAGCAACAATAACGTCTGCCGATACAGCAGTGTCAACCATGTTTAAATTTAAGGCATTTGCCGCTAAAGCTAATTCGGCTTTAGCTAAACGTCCATTAACTGGACCTGCATGACTACCTTCAATAATATATATATTCATGAATACTCCTTATGCAGCAATTATTTCAATTTTTTCTAGCATATTATTTACAGCTTGGCGCTCAGCGATACCAACACCAGCCTGTCCAACCGATAGAGCCGCAACGCTTGATGCAAAGACTAAAGTGTCTTTAATTGATTGCTCAGTGATTAAACCATACATTAAACCAGCGACCATTGAATCGCCAGCACCCACAGTACTAACTACTTGGCATTTAGGTGGTTTTGCTAACCATGCTTCATTTTTAGTAACCCATAATGCACCTTTACTTCCAAGCGAAATGATAACATTGTCAACGCCGCAATTAACTAATTCCATAGCAGCTTTTTTTACATCATCCAATGTCGATAATTTGCGACCTATCCACATTTCAAGCTCTTTATCATTTGGTTTAATTAACCATGGTTTTGCTTTTAAGCCTGCGACCAATGCATCTCGACTACTATCGAATACAATTTTTGGACAAATCGTTTTAACTTGTTCCATCCAATTTGTAAATTTATCAAGTGATACTCCAGCAGGTAAGCTACCGCTAATAGCAACCATATCAATGTCTTTTAACCATTCAAGAGAATTTTTTACAAAGCTTTGCCAGTCTTGCTCACTAATAGTAAAGCCTGAAAAGTTGAGATCTGTTACTTCACTATTTTCTTCGGTCAATTTAACATTAATACGTGTACGTCCCGCAATTGTTTCGAATTTATCAACCACATTTAATGATTTAAATAATAAATTAAAGCCATCACGATTTTCTTTACCTAAAAATCCACCGACAGTTAGTTGAACGTCTAAATCAGACAAAACCTTAGCCACATTGATGCCTTTACCAGCAGCAAGTAACGCATTGGTTTGGACTAAATTAACATCACCAAGCTCCACTTTTGGGCAAAAACCTAAAAGATCATAAGCAGGATTTAAGGTGATTGTTGCAATACGATAAGTCATTTAAACACCCTCACCTAGACCGCTTTCAATCGCTTTACCAATAGCATCAAGTGCTTGAGCCGCATCATCGCCAACGGCGGTAAATTTTAATCGACTGCCTTTTTTGGCACCCAATGCAACAATTTTCATTAAACTCGTTGCACTCACTGGCTCGCCTTTGCCATCTAAATTAGCAACAGTTACTTTACTGTTAAATTCTTTAACGAGTTTGACTAAAACGGATGATGGGCGAGTATGTAAACCATTCTCATTAGGAATAATAAATTCACGACTTAATGATTCATTATTTGATTCGGTAATAGACGACTCATTTGGAGAGGTTGATTGAATTTCTGATTCATCAGATCCTACGGTTTGAGAACCAGATAAAAGAAGATTGATAAGCCCATCAGTATTTGCTGATAATAGTAACGCTAATTTTTGATTAAAAGCTAAAGTTGCAATGTTATTTATAATTTCAGAAACAGAATCATCAACGACTGACATAGTAATAAGTAACTTAGCAGGCTTATCATCTTCATTAAGATTACTAATTGTACGGCTAATCGCCATCGCATTTTTTAAATTACCTTCTTTGCTATCATTTAACCAAACACCCTCGCCTAGGTAAGTTGGTTTATTATCTAATACATCAGCAATAAAACTTGCATTGACTGCATTTTGCTGTTTTAAACGTGATGCATTTAATGCTTGTAGCGTTGATAAACTATCAGCAGGAATATCCAATAATAATGCTGATTCATTTACAGTAAATTGACTCTCTTCTGGACTTGTTTTGCCAGTTAAAATGGCAATTGCTTCATCGGCCGATTGAATTTTTTTGATTCGTTCCTCTACCCCATCAGCACCAAGCACATGAGTGAGTTGACGAAGTAATTCTAAATGCTCATCAGAACTTGCTGCAATACCAATTGCAAGATAGGCCTTTTCACCATCATCCCCCCATTCAACACCATTAGGAAAACAAAATACTTGCACCCCTGTTTTTTTCACCAAATGGCGAGTTTTAGTTGTGCCATGGGGAATAGCAAGACCGATACCTAAATATGTCGCTGCTTGAGATTCTCGTTCAAGCATGCCATCAACATAACCATCTTCAACATATCCTGCTTGGGTTAATGCCGATGCAACTTTCTTTATTGCTTCTGTTTTATTTGTAGCTTGCTCATTTAAATGAATGTTTTCTTTAACTAAATGAAACATATAATAAATACCTCTGGGTTAAAATGTTGGGTCGACTAAAATGACTCAGCAAATATAAATCCTTGAATTAACATTATTGAATCGTTTCAGCAATAATGAATAAATTAATATTAATTATCAAATAAATTATTTCTATTGATCAATAATTTGTGATCTGGATCTTATTTTTTATTTAAAATTTAAACTGTTTTAGAGCCAATATAGCGTTTGGTGTCTATCAATATCTTAACGGCTTAAGCTACCTCGATAGATCAATCGCCTCGGAATTATTGTCGTACCTGATTGATAATTCTCGTTATGCAGATAGTTTAAAAACAGTTTTATTGTTACATTGGCAACTTCTTTGTGATCTTGTGAAAGCGATATGACTTTACATGGCAAAAAGTCTAATAACTCATTATCACCAAAGGTAGCAATCGTTAAAGCTTCGGGTAGATGTCCAAATTTTCTTAAAATTGCATCAATACTTCCTTGTAATAAAGAAAAAGAAGTCGTAAAAATGCCATTAGGCATTTCATGGTTTTCTAACCATTGACTAAAGGCAAAATCAGCATCTTGACGACTATAATTATTTGCATATAAAAAATCAATTTGACTACAATTATTAAGTTGAATATCTTTAAAACCATCTAAACGAAGTTGACTAACCGATAAGTTGGGCAAAGCCCCAATATAAACTACCGAATCTTCTACAAAGTTATTAAATGCTTGAGCCAGTAATTTAGAATCTTGTTTATCGGCACCTACAATATTTCTAAATTTAGATATGGATAATATTCTATCGAGTGCGAATAATGGAATCTTTTCGTTTTGCCAGTCATCATAAAAAATATAATCCTGAGCAGAAACGAATGATGATGAAATAATCAAAGCATCTACCCTGCGTTGCTGAAGATGTTTGACGCACTCTTTTTCGATTTGTGGATTGTCTTCAGAACACGCGAGTAATAATTGATATCCCTCTTTTCTTACTAGTTGTTCTAAATAATTGGCAATGCGGGTGTAACTATTGTTTTCTAAATCAGGAATAATAAAACCGATAGTACGTGTTTTACCAGCTCTAAGCCCTGCTGCTACGGCATTAGGTTGGTAATTATGCGCTTTTACCACCGACATGACTTTTTCAACTGTTTTGTCACTCACGCGGTACTTTTTGGCTTTTCCATTGATCACATAACTCGCTGTTGTTGTTGAGACACCAGCCAAAAGAGCGATTTGTTCTAATTTCATAACACCATCCCAACTAAATATAGTTAGTTATTTAACCTGAATCAAAATAATTTGTAAATATTGATTATCATGACTACTCAATAAGTTAGCTGTATTTTACGTTTTATACAAAAAGCCTAAAGATAAAAATGACTAATCAAAAAAATAGGATTTAGTTAGATCTTACCAAAATAATAAGTACATTAATCATTAGTAATAAATAGCAATATTTTGATCATGGACATTTTCAATTTTGACGGGCGTATCAAATATATCTTCTAAAATAGTCGAATTCATAATTTGTTGTGGGCTGCCTTGGTATATTAGCTCGCCATTTTTCATGGCTAAAATGTAATCTGAATATACAGATGCAAAGTTGATATCATGAATAACAATCACAATGGTTTTACCCAGTTCATCAGCAGCACGGCGCAATTGTTTCATCATAGTGACAGCATGTTTCATATCGAGATTATTGAGTGGTTCATCAAGTAATACATATTCAGTATCTTGGCAAAGTACCATGGCAACATAAGCACGTTGCCGTTGTCCGCCAGATAATTCATCTAAAAAGCGCTCTTTATATTCAGTAAGATCTAAAAAATCAAGTGCACGATGAATATGGTTATAATCATCAGCATTTAAGCGCCCTTTGGTATAAGGGTAGCGCCCAAACCCGACTAACTCAAAAACAGTTAATCTACTGGTGAAGCGGTTTTCTTGCCTTAATACTGATAAATAGGTAGCTAATTTATCGCTTGGTGTGTTAACAACATCCATATTTTGAATTTTAACTTGCCCTTCATCGGCTAATAAAAGTCGACTTATAATTGATAGTAACGTTGACTTACCTGCTCCATTTGGACCAATGATAGCAGTAATGCCACCTTGTGTAATTGTCGCATTCACATTTTGCAATACAGGTATTGTTTGATAATTTTTACAAACATTCTCAATTTTTATCACTTTTGAACCTTTTTCAATAATAAGAAGATAAACAAAGAACCACCAATAAATTCAATGACAATAGATAATGCTCCAACCATATTTAACACTCGCTCTAAAAACATTTGTCCACCAACAAGAAAAATAACGCCTAATAAAAAAGCGGTAGGAAGTAAAAAACGATGCTGGCTAGAGCCACTAACACTATAAGCTAAATTAGCAATTAAAAGACCTAAGAAAGTAAATGGACCAACTAAAGCCGTTGATATCGATACCAAAACCGAGACAAGCAATAAAACAATCGTGATACTTCTATGGTAATTAATCCCTAGATTTATTGCATTATCACGTCCCAGCGCAAGCACATCAAATTTAAATCGCATTCGCCATAAAACGACACCAATAATTGAGGCAATCACTAATGAAAATATGATCAATACTGGTTCTGCACGTGTAAATGTCGCAAAAATACGACTTTGTAACACAGCAAATTCAGTTGGTGTCATTAGTCGCTGCAATAGATTAGAAAAACTACGGAATAATGTGCCTAAAATGATACCAATTAATAATACTAAATGTAAATTTTGCTTGAATTTAGTAAACAAACCTCGATACAAAAATAGAGAAAATAAGATTAATAAAAGTGATTCAAATACAAATTTGCCGATAATACCGATATAAGGAATGCCTTGTGTATCAATACAAAAGATCACAACAGTTTGAATGAGCACAAACAGAGATTCAAATCCCATAATTGATGGAGTTAATATTCGATTATTGGTAACCGTTTGAAAAAGTAATGTCGACGTCGCAGCTGAAAAGGCAACTAAAATCATAGTTAGCATAATCCATGTTCGATGGCTCAAAATGTAACTGATATTGCCCTTAAGACCGAAGGTCATAAAGCAAGTTACGCAAATTAGCGCAATAATAAACAATAAAATTACTCTTTTTTGGCATAAAGCATGGCGTTTTTGGCTAACTAACATGGCGTTTCCGACCCAACAATATTAAAAAAATAATAGCGCCAACCACGCCCAAAATCACACTAACTGGAATCTCAAACGGATAGCGAATAATGCGCCCAATGATGTCGCAAATTAAAACTAACCCACTACCAAACAAACAGATCCATGGAATAGTTTTACGGACATTATCACCAAATAATAAACTAACAATATTTGGTACAATCAATCCTAAAAAAGGCAAAACCCCCACAACCACAACCACAATACCACCAATTAATGCAATAACAATAAGTCCTGTCAACATAACAAGTCGATAATTAAGCCCCACATTAATTGAAAAATCTCGACCCAAACCAGCTACAGTGAATTGATCAGCGCTCCAACATGCGAGTAACGTCAATCCACCAACTAACCATAATAGTTCATAACGACCTTGCAAAACCCCTGAAAAATCCCCCGATTCCCAACCACCAAGTGATTGTAATAAATCAAAATACATGGCAAAAAACGTAGTAATTGCACTAATAACCGCTCCTAACATAATACCAATAAGTGGTACCATCAAAGCAGATTTAAAAATGACTTTTCGAGAAATTACCATAAAAATCATTGTGCCAATCATGGAAAATAAGCTGGCAACGACCATTTTAGTCATAACACTTGCGCTAGGCGCTAAAACCATCATAACTAATAAACCAAGGCTAGCTGATTGCGTTGTACCAACCAAAGATGGTTCAACAAATCGATTTTGTGTTAACAGTTGCATAATTAAACCTGCAACACTCATCGCACTTCCCGCTAATAATAAAGCGACAGTTCTTGGCACACGGCTGACAAAAAAAATCTCGCGCATGTTACTATCAGAGCATAGTTCCAATAGCGTCACATGCCCAGCGCCAATAAATAAACTTATTGCAGTCATTATCAATAAAATGAAAATGCCTGCAATAATATAAAAGGACTTAATCATGTTTTACATCAATTCGTTGATGTTTTTTGTAAAGCTTCACGAATTTGATCTATCAAACGGCTATAAGTTTGAATACCGCCTGCAATATACATTGAAGTTGAATCTAAATAGATAATTTGTTTATTTTGCCATGCTGCTGTTTTTTGAATTAAGTCGTTGTTTAGTACTTGCTGTGCAGATTGTGCTTCTTTATTACCAATTGCACTATCTCTATCTAACACAAACAACCACTGCGGATTAACACTTAAGATAAATTCAGAGGTCACCGCATTACCATGACGACCAGCTTCTTGGAAGGTGGTTGCAGGTTGAAAACCAAGTAGATCAAACACAAAACCAAAACGAGATTTTGGACCATAAGCCGACATTTTACCACCATTAACCATAATCACTAATGCACTACCTGCCGCGCTTGTCTTTGGTTTTAGCTGTTCAATTTTTTGATTAAAATCATTAATAAGTTTTTTAGCTTCGTTTTGTTTATTAAAAATAGTGCCTAATTGCTCTGTTCTTTGGGTTAAACTACCTAAAAAGTCTTTCGGATCAATATCTAAAGAAAGTGTTGGAGCAATATCATTCAATTTTTTATAAGCATCAGTTGCACGACCACCAGCAATAATAATATCAGGTTGAATTGAGCTTAATACCTCATAATTTGGTTCAAATAAGGTTCCAACATTAGTATAGGCTTTATCGCTATATTTAGATAAGAAATCTGGTAAATGTACATCAGATTGAGGAACAGCCGAGACAGGAATATTCAAAGCATCAATAATATCAAGTGTTGCAATATTAAAAACAACAACTTTTTTCGGATTTTCAGGAACATCTGTTTTACCTTGAGCATGTTCAACAGTAATCGTATTTGCTGGTGTTTGCGATTCTTTTTTATTGTCACACCCAACTAAAACAAGTAATGCGGTAAGTAAAACTAAAAATTTCACTTTAATATATGAATACATTATAACTCCTAATTATCAGCCTAAATAAAAAACTATAAAACAATGATTATAATAATTATCATTTACATCATGATTGTAACCAAAAAATAGGTAGGGTTCAATGAACTTTATATATTTAACAAAGCAATATATTATTAGAGACAAGTGAAATAAATGTGAAATGGATAAATAGGCTAAAAAGCTATCGATTTATTCGATAGCATAATTCATGTTAATAGTTAGAAAACTTTATTGGGATCACGCGATAACTCTTTAAGTTTTCGAGTTAATGTATTTCGCCCCCAACCTAAGAGATAAGCCGCATCTTGTTTATGGCCACGGGTAAAATTGAGTGCACTTTTTAATAAGATGTATTCAACATCATTTATTGCCTCCGTCAAAATGCCATTTTTACCCTCTATCAAAGCTTGCTTTGCCCACTGTGCTAATAATACTTTCCAATCTGCTTCTTGCTGAGAAAAGTCATTTTCGGACAAAGCCATCGTTTCATTTGTAATAATAGTTTTGGTAGCAGATAACGGCAATAACTCTGGTGGTAAATCTTGAACTAAAACCTCTTGATTTGAAGACATTACCGTCACCCAACGACAAGCATTTTCAAGCTGACGCACATTGCCTGGCCAATTAAACCTACATAAAACACCTAATGCCTCAGGACTAAATACTTTACTTTCTACACCTAATTCTTTAGCTGTTGTATGTAAAAAATGATCAGCAAGCTTTGGAATATCTTGCGCTCTATCACGCAATGGCGGGAGCAAAATGCGAATCACATTTAAACGGTGGAATAAGTCATCTCTAAATTTACCTTCTCTTACTCTTGCTTCTAAATTTTGATGGGTTGCAGCAATAATTCGAACGTCCACTTTTACAGGTGAATAACCACCAATACGATAAAACTGCCCATCTGCAAGCACCCTTAATAGTCTAGTTTGAACATCAAGTGGCATATCGCCAATTTCATCTAAAAATAAAGTACCACCATTAGCTTGTTCAAAACGTCCATGCCTAATTTGAGTTGCCCCTGTAAATGCCCCTTTTTCATGCCCAAAAAGCTCAGCTTCAATCAAATCTTTAGGGATTGCTGCCATATTTAACGCAATAAAAGGGGATTGAGAACGGGGACTATGAGTATGTAATGCCTTAGCAACCAACTCTTTACCTGTTCCTGACTCACCATTAATTAACACACTAATCGATGATTTAGATAATCGCCCAATAATACGAAATACTTCTTGCATGGAAGGAGCTTCGCCAATAATACCTGCTGATGCTTTCGCAGGCGTATTATTACTGGTTTTGTTGCTCTGAGTTTGTAAAATAGCCCGCTCAACCAGCTGAATCGCTTCGTCCACATCAAAAGGTTTTGGGATATAATCATAAGCACCTTTTTGATAAGCATTAACTGCAGCATCAAGATCAGAATGTGCTGTCATAATAATAACAGGTAAATTTGGCATTTGCTCTTTTACATGATGGAGCAATGTTAACCCATCAAGCCCGGGCATTTTAATGTCGGAGATTAATACAGCGGGTTTTTGCACATGTGTATCTAATGCCTCAATAACTTCTTGGCCACTAGCAAAGCTAACACAATTGAAATTTGCATTCGTTAATGCTTTTTCTAATACCCAGCGAATAGAACTATCATCGTCGACAATCCAAACATTCATTTTAATTTACCTCACTGCCTAATTGGCAAATAGATAGAAAATTCTGTATGCCCCGGCCAACTATTAAATTCAATTTTACCATGATGTTGATCAACAATATTATGCGCAATAGAAAGACCAATGCCTGTCCCACCTTCATAACCGCTCACCATAGGATAAAATAAGGTATCTTGGATATGAATAGGAACTCCTGGTCCGTTATCTTCAATATCAATACGAGCACAAAGCCGATAGCGCTGACCATGTAAGGTAACCTGAAAAGCCGTTCGTGTCCTAATGATAATTTTACCAACTTTAGAACCAATAGCTTGTAAAGCATTACGAACAATATTCAAAATCACCTGCTCGATCTGTTCCGAATCATGAATTAAATCAGGTAAGCTTGGATCATAATCACGCAGAATTTCAATATTGATCGGTTTTTCCAAACAGAGTAAAGCATAAATACGTTCTATTGCTTGATGGATATTTTGTTCTTTTTGTTGCAATCGTTGTTGTGGACCTAATAATCTGTCTACAAGTTTTTTCAATCTATCCGCTTGTTCAATAATAACTTTTGTATAATCTTGCAATTCATTTTTGGGTAGCTCTCGTGATAATAATTGGGCAGCACCTCGAAGTCCGCCTAGTGGATTTTTGATTTCATGAGCAAGGCCTCGGACTAATTCACGAGCAGCACTCTGCTGGGCTTGTTGCAATTGTTCTTGGCTAAGGCGTTTGTGATTATTTAACGGAGCCATTTCAATTAAAATTCGAGTACCACCTAATAGTTGAGCTGTCAATGATAAAATATGTAATTCATTATTAATCACTAAATTGACTTCGTTGTCTGTAAAACCTTGATTTTGATTTAATGCACTTAGCATTAAATCAATATCTAAAGAGAAATAACCAATTAAATCGGTCAGGTGACTTCCTAATATTTTTTTAGAACTTTGCGCTAATAATTGCTGTGCAGCCGTATTGGCATAGAGAATATTGAGTTTTGTATCGAGTAATAAAATACTTGTAATCATCGAATCAAGAACAAGATTAGCGTCAGGTTCACTATCAAATATCATCGTTGGGTTCCCGTCCTGATTAGAAGCCACCGCAAGTACGGTAGCTTAACGTTTAAAATACCTTATAAACTATAATACATTTCAAACTCAACTGGATGAGGAGTCATACGTACACGATCAACATCTTGACGTTTTAAATCAATGTATGCATCAATAGTATCATTAGTAAATACATTCCCTCGTGTTAAAAATTCACGATCCGCATCTAATGCATTAAGTGCTTCTTCAAGCGAACCTGCTACTTGAGGAATTAATTTAGATTCTTCTGGCGGTAAGTCGTATAAATTTTTGTCCATTGCATCACCAGGATGAATTTTATTGATAATGCCATCTAAACCAGCCATTAACTGCGCAGCAAAAGATAAGTATGGATTACCTGCTGGATCTGGGAAGCGAACTTCAATACGACGCGCTTTAGGACTGGTAACAACAGGAATACGAATTGATGCAGAACGGTTACGTGCAGAGTAAGCAAGCATAACTGGCGCTTCATAGCCAGGAACTAGGCGTTTATAAGAATTAGTTGCGGGGTTTGTAAATGCATTAATCGCTTTAGCATGTTTGATAATACCGCCAATATAAAATAATGCCATTTCTGAAAGACCGGCATACTTATCCCCAGCAAATAAATTGACTCCATCTTTTGCCAATGATTGATGACAGTGCATACCAGATCCATTATCACCAAACATTGGTTTTGGCATAAAGGTCGCAGTTTTACCATAAGCGTGTGCCACATTTTGTACTACATATTTATAGATTTGTACTTCATCAGCTTTTTTAGTTAACGTGTTAAAACGACAAGCAATTTCGTTTTGACCTGCTGTTGCCACTTCATGATGGTGAGCTTCAACCACTAAGCCAAGTTGCTCCATAATTAAACACATCTCGGAGCGGATATCTTGTGATGAATCAACTGGTGGAAGTGGAAAATAACCGCCTTTAACACCAGGACGATGTCCTTTATTACCTTCATCATATTTAGTACCTGAGTTCCACGCTGCTTCAATATCATCAATATGCACAAAACTTCCAGACATTGGCGAGCCAAAACGAATATCATCAAATAAGAAAAATTCTGGTTCAGGCCCAAAAATAACAGTATCGGCAATACCTGATGACTTTAGATAATCTTCCGCACGTTTAGCGATTGAACGTGGATCGCGATCATAGCCTTGTAGCGTCGCTGGTTCTAAAACATCACAACGGAGATTTAATGTCACATCTTCGAAAAAAGGATCGATAACGGCCGTTGAAGCATCGGGCATTAATACCATGTCTGATTCATTAATCCCTTTCCAACCAGCAATTGATGAGCCATCAAACATTTTACCATCTTCAAAGAAATCAGCGTCAATTTGGCTAACAGGAATAGTAACGTGTTGTTCTTTACCTTTAGTATCGGTAAAACGTAAATCAACAAATTTAACATCATTTTGTTTAATTAGTGATAAAACTTTTTGTGTAGACATGTATCTTCTCCATTGAGGGCAAATAATAATTATTCAGTTTTTAAGGTATTCTTATCAAGTTGCTATAGTGAATGCAAATTTAATGCCAATTTTTTAACTCTATTTTTAGTGGCTTTATAAGTAGCTATAGTAACATAAATATTACAGTTGCATCAAAACAATGCAATTAGCACCAAAATGATGCGCAAAAATGGTCGTATAAAAAATTAAAATCAATTTTTATATCCTATATATCTTCTCGCAGTGCTTCAATGCTCAAATAAAAAGTTATTTTATTCCAGTCATACTTAATTGTTTCTTCTGAACTAAATACTACGTTATACAGCATATGATCTTTAGGATTTACAAAAGATGTAGAAGGATAAACATCCGTGCCCCAATAACAGCAAATTAATTTAAGTTCACCTATTCCCATGGTGTTAGCTAAATACTGATGTGCTTGTTTTGCATATTTACCTTCAATTTTATAAATAACTTTAAGAGGTTTTCCTTGTCCTTTGTCATTTTGTATACAATCATTATATTTAAAGAAATCGGGCGCATCTGTATCAAATTCACGCAAAAAATCACGACAAGTCAAATCAGGATCATAGTAATAGTGCGGGAAATATTCTGAATGTTTGATTTTTACGTTACGGAGTTTTGTTCTCTTTAACTCAGAAATTTGTTTATTAAATTGAGTTAATGCATGTGGATTATTAGGAAATAAAATGGCAAATAAGTCTGACTTTTGCTTTGCTGAAACATAATGACTATTTGAAACAATATCAACAAACATAAAATTCCACAATTTTTCTTGCTGATTCATATATTGTGCTGCATTTACCTCACTAATCATCAAATCATGATTAAATCGATTAAAATCACGATAAGAATCATAATAAAGATCAATTGCCTTAAATACATCTTGCTTAGTGTCATATCCATTTATTATTAACCAAGCAAAAGTATTTTGTATGTAAAATCTTTTTGTAAAACTAAGATTTCTTTTCATCAATTTAGCATATTCAGCATAAGCTTGATGATAATTACCGTTTTCTAAATAATAATTAGCTAATAAAGATTCTGCTTCAATAGTTTGAGTATTAAATTTATTAGATTTATAATAATCATCAGCAAATACCTGAGGAATAATGGAAAATAAGACACACACCAAAAAGATAAGTCGTTTCAATTTCATTAGTCAATTCCTTAAAATTAAATAAATATAATTTATAAAATAGCAAGATTTTCTTATTGGTGCTGTATTTCAGTGCATAATATCGTTATAATCTCACCTTATATTGAAATGACTAGGTAATCATACAAATATGGACTTTATAACACTCGAAATACTACCTTTTGTAAAAAATCATCTTTTACTTTCTTTAGGTTGGATTGTACTGTTTGTTGCAATTATTGTGCTAACCATTAAAAGTAAACTATCTAAGGTTAAAATTATTAATAATGCTCAAGCAATCCATATGATTAATAAGCAAAATGCTGTTATCATTGATATTCGCTCTACCGATAGCTTTAAAAAAGGGCATATCACCGAATCTCACAATGTTTTGCCTATCGATATTAAAAATGCGAGTGCAAAAATAATTGAAAAATTTAAAGAAAGCATTGTTATTTTGGTTGATGAAAATGGTTTATCATCAACAGGTATAGGTGAAATACTGGTCAAACAAGGTTTCTTAAATGTCTTTACATTAAAAGACGGTATTGCCGGATGGAATGGCGAAAATTTACCACTCGTTAGAAAATAATATATTTTAAAAATAAGGTTTTATCATGACAGAACAAAACAATACGCAACAACCCGAAACACAGTTTGCAATTCAACGTATTTATACTAAAGATGTTTCATTTGAAACCAATAATGTTCCTGAAATTTTTACAAAACAGTGGCAACCAGACTTAAATATAGAATTAAACTCATCGTCACAAGTTTTAAGTGAAAATGTGTACGAAATTGCGTTACGCGTTACTGTGACTGTAAAGCAACAAGAGGAAGTGGTGTATATTTGTGAAGTGACTCAAGCAGGTATTTTTTCACTTATTGGATTCGACGAAGGTCAAATTCAACATTGTGTTGGTGCTTATTGCCCAAATATTTTGTTCCCTTATGCTCGAGAAGTTGTGTCAAGCTTAGTTAATAAAGGCACGTTTCCTCAAGTAAATTTAGAGCCAGTAAATTTTGAGGCATTATTCATTAATTATCTTCAACAACAAGCTGAACCAACTGAAACATTGCAATAATTATTGTGTTTCAGACAATTAACAATAAGTTTATTGAGTTATTATGAAAAAAACTGCTGCAATAACAGTAATTGGCTCAGGCTCTTATGGAACATCTTTAGCTATTTTACTGGCACGAAATGGGCATTCAACTTTATTATGGGGTCATAACCCAGATAAAATGACCATTTTGCAGCATGAAAGGCAAAATAGACAATTTTTACCAGATATCCCATTTCCTGATCTGTTACAAATCGAAAGTGATTTAAAAACAGCGGTTTCAGCCGCTCCAATTTTACTTATTGTGGTACCTAGCCACGCTTTTGCAAGTATTCTAACTCAAATTAAACCATTTTTACGCCAAGATACTAAAATTGTCTGGGCAACAAAAGGGTTGGAAGTAGATACAGGTCGATTACTACAAGATGTAGCAAAAGAAATTTTGGGTGATAAAGTTCCATTAGCCGTGATTTCAGGGCCAACATTTGCTAAAGAGGTCGCATCTGGATTACCAACTGCGGTAACGGTTGCATCAACAGATGAACATTTTTTAAATCAATTGCAAACATTATTCCATTGCAGTAAAAGCTTCCGCGTTTATAGCAGCAAAGATTTTGTTGGTGTACAGCTTGGGGGGGCAATAAAAAATGTGATTGCCATTGGCGCTGGATTATCGGATGGACTTGGTTTCGGTGCTAATGCAAGAACCGCATTAATTACGCGTGGGCTTGCTGAAATGATGCGATTAGGTGCAGCATTAGGCGCAGATCCTGCAACCTTTATGGGAATGGCTGGACTTGGGGATCTGGTTTTAACCTGTACAGATAATCAATCTCGTAATCGTCGTTTTGGCATATTATTAGGACAAAATAAGTCTATTGAAGAAGCTCAAAATGCCATTGCCCAAGTTGTTGAAGGATGCAAAAATACAAAAGAAGTCTGGTTGCTAGCCCAAAAATATCATATAGATATGCCAATTACTGAACAAATTTACCAAGTCCTTTATCAGCATAAAGATCCAAAACAAGCAGCTATGACATTACTTGGACGTTCACAAAAAGAAGAGCTAAAAAGCTAGTTTTATACTTAAACACGCATCTACCTAAAAAACTTTTTGATAAAAAAATCGCATTCCAGCCCAAAAATCAATTACTATAAATCCAGACCTATTCCTATTCCTTTTTCTTTTGCTTTGAGATAGATATCATAACCAATATACACATCTAGTACAGCCGTTCCAACTGTTTTAAATAGCGTAATTTGTTCCTCATTTTGTCGGCATTGTGTCGGATCGATGACTAAATCCCCCAACTCTAGAAAATCATCTTCTGATACCAGATTTTGTTTAATTGGATCAATAATATCGCCAGCCTCTGCAAATACCCCCTCTTTAGTATCAAGCACACGAATATCGGCCTTTTCAACAATACTTTGAGGGATTTCATGCATTTGTGGAGTATAAGCACCGACACCATTTATATGCGTACCAGGCTTTACTTTATCACCATTAAATGTCACCACTTTTGATGTAGTAATAGAAGTAATAATATCAGCTTGGCTAATGTCTTCATCCAAATCCTGTGAAAAATAAAAATGAGTAGAATAATGAGAAAAACGACATTTTACCTCATCAGTAAACCGCTTAGCTTTTTGTATATCAATATCAAAAATAGCCACATCTGTAAGCGGACGAACCGTTAACATTGCTTCTAATTGAGATATCGCTTGGCCACCTGTACCGATCAATACTGCACGACGAGCATCTTTACGAGCCAACAAATCCGTTGCCGCACCTTGAACAGCACCTGTTCGAAGCTGAGTAACAAAAGTACCGTCTAACAAGGCACAAACCTCACCAGTTTTTGGATCTAGCATTAACACTTGAGCAGGTACTGATGGTTTGCCTAGCTTTGAATTATCAGGAAATACCGAGACAATCTTAATTCCTACAATATCTTGATCCTTAATATGAGCAGGCATAAATAAACATTGACCTTTTTGCATATCAAAATTGATTCGCAGTGGTACATCACTATTTCCTTCAGTGTAGATTTTTAAGGCTTGTTTATCAGCAGCTACAGCATCTTTCATGGTATAAAATTTTTCAATATCTTTGGCTGTTAAAATCAGCATTTTTATTCCTTACTGGTTTTCCCAGATTTATTCTATGTTTAGTATCTATTATCTAACTTTCAAGTCAATCATTCCAATTACTTTCTAACAAAATGATTTATATAATAAAAACTAAGAATAATTACATCTCTTGTATATTTTATGTATTTTAACTATTATTACACAGTGCAATTTGGCACGCTAATAGAGAAATACGATGTTATTTAAAATATTAAAATTTTTCTTAAAGACTTTATTCCACGTCAAAATTCACGGTAATCTTGACAATTTAAAACAAAACAAGCTTCTTATTACACCTAACCATGTATCTTTTCTTGATGGCATTTTAATTGGTGTGTTTTTACCAATAAGACCCGTCTTTGCTATTTATGCAGGTTATATAAATCACTGGTTAGTCCGCTATGCAAAGCGTTACGTTGATTTTGTGCCAATGGATCCGCTTAGCCCAATGGCAATCAAGCGATTAGTACGCCAAGTTGAAAAAGGTCGCCCGATAGTTATCTTTCCCGAAGGAAGAATTACTGTCACTGGGTCATTAATGAAAATTTATGATGGTGCTGCTTTTGTTGCAGCTCGTTCTCAAGCAACGATAGTGCCTGTCTGGATTGAAGGAGCTGAATTTACACTAACCAGCCGTTTAAAAGGGCTATTTAAGCGCCGTTTATTTCCTAAAATAACGATTCATGTACTTGAACCAACTTCTATTGCTATGCCTGATGCACCGAAGGCTAGCGAAAAACGTTATATTGCAGGAGAGAAACTTCATCAAATCATGATGAATGCCCGTATGGCAAGTCGCCCAAAATTAACGTTATTTGAAGCGCTACTTGAGGCTCAAGTTCGTTATGGTATTAAATCACGTATGGTGCAAGACCCCACAACTCACGAAGCATCTTATCGTAATTTGTTAAAACAAATCATAGGTATTAGCTGCATTATTGCTAAAATTACCCAGAAAAAAGAACGTGTTGGCGTTTTATTACCTAACGCAACTATTACTGTTGCAACAATTTTTGGCTTATCGGTTAAAAATCGAATTCCAGCAATGCTCAATTATACCGCTGGCACCAAAGGGTTAATTTGTGCAATTACCGCGGCCGAAATCAAAACTATCATTACTTCACGCAAATTTATTCGCAAAGGAAAGCTTGATTATCTCCTTGATGAAATAAAAGGTGTTAAATGGTGCTTCCTTGAAGATTTACGTCAAACTTTAACCCTTAAAGACAAACTTTCTGTTTTAGTTCATCACTATATCCCACGCTTAGTTAAACATTCTCAAACAAGTGATGATGAAGCCCTAGTATTGTTTACATCTGGATCAGAAGGTAATCCTAAAGGTGTTGTTCATAGCCATGGTAGCTTGCTTGCTAATGTTGAACAAATCCGAACAGTTATTGATCCAACGCCTGCTGATCGTTTTATGTCTGCACTACCTCTATTCCATGCTTTTGGTATTACTGCTGGGTTATTTCTACCATTATTTTCTGGTAGCCGTACATTTTTATATCCAAATCCATTACATTATCGTATGGTGCCTGAAATTATTTATGACCAGAACTGTACCGTTTTATTTGGCACACCAACGTTCTTAGCAAACTATGCTCGTTACGCTCACCCATATGATTTTATGCGTTTACGTTATGTTGTTGCTGGAGCAGAAAAATTATCAGACGCAGTACGAGAACAGTGGAAAGATAAATATGGAATCCGTATTTTAGAGGGCTATGGCGTTACTGAATGCGCACCAGTTGTATCGCTGAATGTACCAATGGCATTTAAAACAGGTACCGTCGGGCGCTTATTGCCGGGTATGAGCTCAAGATTAATTCACGTCTCAGGCATTAGTGATGGCGGTAAATTGCAAGTTAAAGGCCCTAATGTGATGAAAGGCTATTTAAGGGTTGAAAACCCTGGAGCACTTGAAGAGCCAATTGCAGTCGATGAACATGGGGAGGCTAAAAAAGGTTGGTATGATACTGGTGATATTGTTGCTATCGATAATGATGGATTTGTCAAAATTAAAGGACGCTTAAAACGGTTTGCCAAAATTGCGGGTGAAATGGTTTCACTAGAAAGTGTTGAGACTTTAGCAAAAAAAATTGACCCTGATGCAATGCACGGTGCGACAGTGAAAGCAGATGTTGCCAAAGGTGAAGCGATAGTTCTATTTACTACCTCGACAAAATTAGATCGAGAGCTACTTAATCAAGCAGCTCAAGAACTTGGTATACCAGCATTAGCTATTCCTCGTGATATTCGTGTGGTTAAAGAGTTACCCCTACTAGGTACAGGTAAAATTGATTTTATTGCCTTACGAAAGATGGCTGAAGAATAAGCTAAAGGGTGTTACATGAAACAACATTCACTATTAAATAAAGGCATGGTTGCTACCATGCTGGCACAATTTTTTTCGGCATTTGCTGATAATGCAATTTTTTTTGCTATCCTTGCTTTTATTAAAAAGCTGCACTACCCAGAATGGAGCCAATCGGTATTACAAATTAGTTTTGTGGTACCGTTTATCATCCTTTCGCCGTTTGTTGGGCAATTTGCTGACAGCATGCCAAAAGGTAAGGCCATGATGATTTCAAATAGTATAAAATTACTCGGTACCGCTTGTATTTGCTTAAACATCAGCCCCTTTATCGGCTATTTTTTAGTTGGTATTGGTGCTGCCGCATACTCTCCAGCTAAATATGGAATTTTAGGCGAGCTTACCTCGGGCGATAATTTGATTAAAGCAAATGGGTTAATTGAAGCATCAACCATTGCCGCCATTTTACTTGGTTCGCTAGCTGGTGGACATATTGCCGATCTTAATGTAAGCGCATCTTTACTTATTTGCGTACTACTATATGGGCTTGCGGTTATTGCTAACTTTTTTATTCCTAAATTACCTGTCGCACGGCAAAATACTTCATGGAAACTCAATAGTATGGTAAAGGATTTTGCTAACACAGTTAAAATCATCTTTACGAATAAACTTCTTTTATTGACATTATTAGGCACTAGTCTGTTTTGGGGAGCGGGTGTTACTTTACGGTTTTTGTTGATTAGTTGGGTTCCTGCTGTTTTAAATATTCATGACAATGCAACACCAACAAATCTCAATGCGATTGTTGCTATCGGCATTGTTATTGGTGCAGGGTTAGCAAGTACATTTATATCAATTAACAACACGTTACGTTGCGTCCCTGCGGGTATCATGATGGGGATTGCTGTAATCGCCTTTACATTACAAAGTAATATAATTTCATCTTATATTTTGCTTATTGTCATTGGCGCGCTAGGCGGCCTGTTTTTAGTACCATTAAACGCTCTTATTCAGAAAATAGGTAAAGGGTTAGTGGGAGCTGGCAGTGTAATTTCTGTGCAGAATTTAATTGAGTATACCTCAATGATAGTCATGTTAGGGGGTTATACATTAGCAGTTGCGCTGAATTTGTCCGTTATTACTATAGGTGTTGGCTTTGGTAGCTTATTTGCTATCGTAATATTTTTATTATGGTTAAGGTTAAGAAAGCATGCAACAAATTAATCTTTTAGGAATGGTAACCGAAAGTCGCAATCCAAACAGTGAAAATATTGATAGTTGTTCAACGCTTGAAATACTTAAAATTATAAATAATGAAGATAAGCAAGTAGCACTAGCAGTTGAAAAAGAACTCGCCAATATTAGCTTAGCTGTTGATGCAATTAGCCAAGCTTTTTTAAATCAAGGCCGATTAATTTATATCGGTGCTGGCACTTCAGGACGATTAGGCATTTTAGATGCAAGTGAATGCCCACCGACATACGGCACATCGCCAGAACAAGTCATTGGATTAATCGCTGGTGGTCAGCCGGCTATTCTTAAGGCAGTTGAAAATGCTGAAGATAACCCTGAGTTGGCAACTAATGATCTTAAAAAAATTAATTTTAATTCAAACGACATTTTAGTTGGCATTGCTGCTAGTGGGCGCACACCTTATGTAATAGGTGGTATGCAATATGCTAAATTAATCGGCTCAACAGTGATTGGTTTATGTTGTAATCCAAAATCCCCAATGATTAATTTAGCCGATATCGCCATTACACCAATTGTTGGTGCAGAAGTAATTACTGGCTCATCAAGAATGAAGGCTGGTACGGCACAAAAATTAGTTCTCAACATGTTAACAACAGCAAGCATGATAAAACAAGGTAAAGTTTATGGAAACTTAATGGTTGATGTTGAGGCAACTAATGCCAAACTTATTGAACGACAAATATCCATTGTTATGCAAGCCACCGATTGCAGCCGAGAAAAAGCCATTGTCACATTAACCGAGAGTAACAGGCATTGTAAAACCGCTATTTTGATGATTCTTTCGGGGTTAAATGCAGAGCAAGCGAAGAAAAAACTAACCCAAGCCCATGGTTTTATTCGCCAAGCCCTACAAACAACCTAACCTTGCATTGATGAGCACATATGTCTTAAATTATTTTGTGGTGTAAACTAACCCAATATTTTCATTATATAGACTTTTATATTATGTCATTAATATAAAATTTGGAGGAAAATTTATGGTTGGAATTATCCTAGCAACTCATGGTGAGTTTGCAGAAGGTATTTTACAATCAGGATCGATGATATTTGGTGAGCAAGATAATGTTAAAGCCGTTACCTTGCACCCAAGTGATAGTCCTGAAAGTTTAAAAGAAAGGATGCTTGAAGCAATAGCAACATTTGATAATCAAAGTGAAGTGCTGTTTTTAGTAGATTTATGGGGTGGAACGCCATTTAATCAAGCCAACAATTTATGTGGAGAACATGATAATTGGACTATTGTGGCGGGTTTAAACTTACCAATGTTAATTGAAGCCTATTCTTCCCGTTTTTCAATGGAAACAGCCAAAGAAATCGCTACCGCAATTATTGAACCAAGTAAAGAAGGCGTTCGAACAACTGTCAAAATACAAGAGCAAACCGCTACCAATGCGAAGACTGCAAATACGATTCCTGAAGGAACAGTAATTGGTGAGGGTAAAATGAAAATCGTTTTAGCTCGGGTTGATTCGCGCCTATTACATGGGCAAGTTGCAACAGCATGGACAAAATCAACCAATCCTAACCGTATTATTGTTGTTTCTGATTCAGTTGCAAAAGATGAATTAAGAAAAAAACTTATTCAAGAAGCAGCACCTCCTGGCGTTAAAGCAAATGTTGTGCCAATTAGAAAGATCATCGAAGTAGCACACGATCCGCGTTTTGGTAATACCAAAGCATTACTTTTATTTGAAAATCCACAAGATGTACTTCGAACCATAGACGGCGGTGTTGATATTGATACTCTTAATATTGGTTCAATGGCGCATTCGGTGGGCAAAGTCATGGTTAATAAAGTATTGTCAATGAATGCTGACGATGTTGATACATTTGAAAAATTAAAAGCTAAAAACGTGAAATTTGATGTTCGTAAAGTCCCCAATGATTCTAACAGTAATATGGACGAATTATTGCAAAAAGCGAAAGAAGAATTAGCTCAGCAAAAGAATTAGTTTATTTAAGAGGTTATATTATGACATTATCCATTGTTGCTATCATTTTAGTGATAGTTATTGCCTTTTTAGCTGGTATGGAAGGCATTTTAGATCAGTTTCAATTTCATCAACCGTTAGTGGCTTGCTCTTTGATTGGTCTTGTCACAGGGAATTTAGAGGCTGGTATTGTGCTAGGAGGCTAATTACAGATGATTGCTTTGGGTTGGGCCAATATCGGGGCAGCGGTAGCACCTGATGCTGCATTGGCAGCCGTTGCTTCATCGATTATTTTAGTGTTAGGCGGGCAAGGTGTCGCTGGTGTATCGACTGCTATAGCCGTTGCTATCCCACTTGCTGTTGCAGGGTTATTCTTAACTATGATTGTTCGAACAATTGCCGTTCCTTTAGTGCATATGATGGATGCTGCAGCAACTGAAGGCAATATTCGAAAAATTGAATGGTTACAAATTTTAGGTATCTGTTTACAAGGTTTACGTATCGCTATACCGGCTGCGGCTTTATTATTCATCCCAGCAGAAACGGTTAAAGCAACATTAAATGCAATGCCTGAATGGTTAACAACGGGTATGGCCATTGGTGGTGGTATGGTTGTTGCTGTCGGCTATGCGATGGTGATTAATATGATGGCTAATCGTGAAGTATGGCCATTTTTTATTATCGGATTTGTCGTTGCTGCGATATCGCAATTAACACTAATCGCACTGGGTGCCTTAGGCTTCGCATTAGCATTGATTTATCTTAATCTTTCAGAACGAGGCAATTCATCAAATGGTGGTAGCAAAGGTGATCCACTTGATGATATTTTAAATGATTACTAGGCACTGGAGAAAAATATGACAAATAGAATTCAATTAAGCAAGAAAGATCGTTTAGCCGTTGCTTGGCGTTCAACTTTTCTCCAAGGATCTTGGAATTACGAACGGATGCAAAATGGTGGTTGGGTGTATTCCATGATCCCCGCTATAAAAAAATTATATTCAACTAAAGAAGATCGTGCTGCAGCACTTAAACGGCACTTGGAGTTTTTTAATACACACCCTTATTTAGCTTCTCCAGTTCTTGGAGTAACGCTTGCTCTTGAAGAAGAAAGAGCCAATGGTGCCGCGGTTGATGATGTAGCAATTCAAGGGGTTAAAGTGGGTATGATGGGACCATTAGCCGGCGTAGGTGATCCTGTATTTTGGTTTACCGTAAGGCCAATGCTAGGTGCGCTTGGTGCCTCGCTTGCGCTAAGCGGTAATATCATGGGACCTATTTTATTCTTTTTACTCTGGAATATTATTCGTTGGAGCTTTATGTGGTATACCCAAGAATTTGGTTATAGAACGGGTTCGAAAATTACCGATAATTTATCAGGCGGGTTACTACAAAAAATTACTAAAGGCGCATCTATTTTAGGCATGTTTGTGCTTGCTGCATTAGTACAACGGTGGGTGTCAATAAAATTCCAACCAATAGTATCTATCGTCAAACTAGACAAGGGTGCATTCATTGACTGGAACTCATTACCTGCTGGTGCAGAAGGTATTCAAAAAGCATTGATGCAAATGCAAAATGGGTTATCACTTACCCAAGAAAAGGTAACTACCTTACAAAATAACTTAGATCAATTAATCCCAGGACTAGTTCCCTTACTATTAACTTTCTTTTGTATGTGGTTATTACGCAAAAAAATATCGCCAATTATCATCATTATGGGCTTATTTATAGTGGGTATTATTGGTCATGTCATTGGCCTTTTATAAGCATATAAATTAGCTAAAATAGTCAAGAAAATATAAACCGTTAGAATAAAATTATATTTTTTATTAAATATCCTTTTTATCACCTTAAGTGGTAAAAAGGATGACCTTATTAGTGTGCGAAAAATGGATATCAAAAAATGGTTCAGTCCTTAAATACTAAAATAGACTTAACGATTAAAGCCACTTCTTTTACTGGATTTACCGAATATGGCAGTATAATAGTTGGTGACAAAGCTTTTGAATTCTATCATCAACATGACCCACGTAAATATATCCAAATCCCTTGGGATGAGGTTGATTATGTCGTCGCATCGGTGCTATTTGGTGGAAAATGGATACCACGCTATTCAGTTGAAACGAAGAAAAATGGTACTTTTACCTTTGCATCTAAAGAACCTAAAAAAGTGCTAAGAGCGATCCGTGGTTATATTGACGGGCAGAAGATGGTTCGTTCACTTGGTTTCTTTGATGTTTTAAAACGCGCTTTATTTCATAAAAAATAGTGGCGACAGATGATAAATGCGTGTAAATAGCCCTAAAAACAAAGTGTACTTTTTTTGTAATAATTACTAATTTTGGCCTAATGTAAATGAATGGTAATTAGTATTATTTTATCTACTCTTTTCTCATTTTGCTTTAGTCTTGCATATTCCCCCACCCACCGTCAATAAAGAGTCATTGCACTTTTTGCTAGAAAGGGTATAATTCTGGGGCTTTGATTTTGTCCATGTTGGACAGAAAAAAGATTATTTTTTTAATTTAAGAGGATGTTATGGTAACTATTCGTTTAGCTCGTGGTGGCTCTAAAAAGCGCCCTTTTTATCAAGTAGTTGTCACTGATAGCCGTAACCCACGTGATGGTCGTTTTATTGAGCGCGTTGGCTTTTTTAATCCAATTGCACAAGGTAAAGCAGAAGAATTACGTTTAGATCTTGATCGCGTAAATCATTGGGTTGGTTTAGGTGCAACTGTTTCTGATCGTGTGAATGCACTGATTAAACAAGCACAAAAAGCTGCTTAATTTAGTAATTAATAGTCACTGTAATGATGAATACTGAGAATCTTATTGTTGTTGGTAAACTTGGTTCAAGCTACGGCATTCGCGGATGGCTCAGAATTTTTTCGTTTACAGAATTGCCAGATAGCATTTTTGATTACACTCCTTGGTATATCCAGCGAGCCGGACAATGGCAAGAAGTCATTGTGGAAAGCTTCAAACCACATAATCATGATATGATTGTGAAACTCAAAGGTATTGATGATCGTGATCAAGCTAATGCATTAACCAATATTGAAGTGTTTGTTGATGCAGAAAAATTACCAGCGCTTAATAATGGTGATTTTTATTGGAAAGATCTCATTGGCTGTCGAGTGAAAACAGTTAACGGTTACGATTTAGGTCAGGTTACTGATTTAATGGAAACTGGCTCTAATGATGTGTTGGTGGTAAAAGCAAATCTAAAAGATGCATTTGGTACAACAGAACGTTTAATTCCTTTTGTTGATGATCAATTTATAAAACAAGTTGATTTAGTAACAAAAATGATTGTGGTCGATTGGGATCCTGCTTTTTAATTGGTAAGGTAAGACTATGTGGATTGGCGTAATTAGCCTTTTTCCCGAAATGTTTCAAGCTATTACCTGTTATGGTGTAACTGGTCGAGCCGTTAAAAACGGGCTGTTAACAGTAGAATATTGGAACCCGCGCGATTTTGCGTATGATAAGCATAAGACTGTTGATGACAGACCTTATGGTGGTGGTCCTGGCATGTTAATGATGGTGCAACCACTTAGGGATGCAATTCATGCAGCAAAGGCTGTTGCTGGTAACGATACAAAAGTAATTTATCTTTCCCCACAAGGGCGCAAATTAAACCAACAAGGTGTTTGCGAATTGTCCCAAAGCCAAAAGTTAATTTTGATTTGTGGGCGATATGAAGGTATAGATGAACGTGTTATCCAAACTGAAATTGATGAAGAATGGTCAATTGGGGATTACGTGTTAAGTGGTGGTGAATTACCAGCGATGACTATGATTGATGCATTAGCAAGATTTATACCTGGCGTGCTAAATCACCAATCATCGGCAGAAGAAGACTCTTTTGCTAACGGTTTACTTGACTGCCCACACTATACTCGACCTGAGGTGTTAGATGGAATGGCGGTGCCTGACGTGTTAATGTCTGGTCACCATGAAGCGATTCGTCGCTGGCGATTAAAACAATCACTAGGACGAACTTGGTTAAGAAGAAAAGATCTTCTTGCAAATCTAGCTCTGACTGATGAAGAGCAATGTTTACTCACTGAATTCCAACGAGAATACAGTGACAAACAAGGCAATTAATGTTTCAGTATAACTAGTAAGAGATAATATTATGAAAAATGCAATTATTCAGCAATTAGAACAAGAACAAATGAAGAAAGACATCCCGTCGTTTCGCCCTGGTGACACGGTTGAAGTAAAAGTATGGGTTGTTGAAGGTAATAAAAAACGTCTTCAAGCTTACGAAGGTGTTGTCATTGGAATTCGTAATCGCGGTTTACACTCAGCATTTACGGTACGTAAAATTTCGAATGGCGAAGGTGTTGAACGAGTATTCCAAACTCACTCACCAATTGTTGATTCAATTACTGTGAAACGTCGTGGTCAAGTGCGTCAAGCTAAACTTTACTACTTACGCGAACTTCGTGGTAAAGCAGCTCGTATTAAAGAGCGCCTTAACTAATTTTTGTTGATTATCAATAAAAATATCGGATTAAGATGGTCACCTTTGTGGTGACCGTTTTTATATATAATGAAAATAATTTCAATCCAACAATAACTAGTTGGCAAAATTAAAGCAATTTTTTAAATAAAGTAAAAGGTAGTGCAATGGTTGATTATATTTTTGCGATTCTCTCAACAACAGTAAAATTGTTTGCATTAATGACACCACCTGCCGTTTTGAGCGCATTTCTAAGTGGTACAAAGCAATATGATGAACAGCTTAGGAGAAAAATAGCACTAAAAACTTCATGTGCAGTATTTATTATCGGTATTGTACTATTCTTTTTTGGCAATACCATGTTTAGCGTTTTTGGATTTACCCTTGATGCATTTCGAATTGGTTCGGGGGCATTACTGTTTATCACTGCGGTATCACTAATGAACGATTCGCCAGAAAAAAACAAAATCAATAGCGATGATGATATCAGTGTTGTTCCACTAGCCATTCCACTATGTATGGGTCCGGCATCTATTGGTACTATCATTGTGATGGGCACTAGCTCAATTGGCGTTGTACCGAATTTGATTGGTGCAATTTCGTTGCTTGTTGCCTCAATGGGTATTTATATTATGTTATTGTGCGCTAAAAGCATTGCAAAAGTATTAAAAAATACTGGAATTGCGATATTATCAAAGCTAACGGGATTACTCATATCAGCTATTGCTGCACAGGTCGTTTTTACAGGTATATCTGCTTTTTTAAAATAAACATTAGTTTTAATTTTTTGATAGTACGATAATAACAATATTGAGATATAAAAATAGTATTTAGCTAAACCAATTTAAGTTTTATTAATTCTTAATAGTATGTAATCACTAACAATAATAAACCTTGAATTAGTGATTACATAATTAAGCAATATACAATTAATTATGACTTATTGAAACAACTCATTTTTTATAGAAAAAATAAGATATTAGAATTATCACAATTAATATTATTTCAGAAAGTAAAATAAAATAACCTGACTCACCAAACCAAACGCCAACAATAATCACAACATTAACGATGATAGAAATACCAGCCAGCCAAGGAAATAGCGGTGATTTAAATTTTATCATTTCTTTTGAATATTTGCCGCTATTTACACCCTTACGAAATTGATACTGACACAAAGCAATAATAATCCATGCAAAACAGCCTACTTGTCCGGTTCCTGCTACTAAATAAATATACAATTTTTCAGCGGCAATATATTTTGAAAATAATGAAACTAACGCAATAACTGCAATAAATAAAATACCTTTTGTAGGCACGCCTCGTTGATTGACTTCGGAAAAGTATTTTGGAGCTAAATTATCTTGCGCCATAGACCATAGCATTCTTGAACTGGCATAAATGGCTGAATTCGTTGCTGATATTGCTGCACAAAAGATCACAAAAAGCATCGCATACGAAGCAAATGTAATTCCCGCTTTATTAAATACCCACACAAATGGACTAATTTCAGAATGCACTGTTCCATACGGGTAAACGAGAGCTAATACAGCAATAGCTAGGATATAAAATAGAATAATACGGAAAGCCACACCAGTAATAATTTTGGGTAACACTGACTGTGGAGATTGCGCTTCGCCAGCTGCATTACCAATTAATTCAACTCCTTGAAATGAGTAAGTCACGATAGTCATACACACAAATATGGCTAAAAAGCCATTAGGAAACCAGCCATTTTCTGTTTTGAATGTTGGTAAAACATGAGTTTCGGTATACTGATGATAAAGTAAATAAATTCCTACCCCAATAAAAACAATAATCGCGAGTACTTTAATGGTTGAAAACCAATACTCACTTTCACCAAATGCACGAACAGATGTTAAATGTACTGAAGTAATAACAATTAGAATTAACAAACTAAAAAGATAAATAGGAATTAAAGGGAAGGCTTGGTGAGCAATCATTGAGGCGGCAGTTAAATCTGCAGCCATAGACAATACCCAACTTAGCCAATACAGCCAACCTATGGTATAGCTCCAAATTGGATTTGGGATAAACATCAACGCATAGTGTTGAAATGAACCAGCATGAGGAAATGCACAAGAAAGTTCACCTAAACATAGCATGGTTGAAAGCATTATACTTCCCGCCATTAAATAAGCAATAATGGTTCCTAATGGACCAACGGTGCTCAGTGGAGCTGCAATACCAATAAATAATCCGGTACCAATTGATCCACCTAATGAAATCATCAACAAATGACGATTTTTTAAGTTCTTCTTTAAATTACTGCTGGGATAAGGGCTTTCTTGTGATTCAGATGTTGTCATATAAACCGCCTAGTAATTAATAAAAACTGCTGGTTGCCCAGCAGCTAACACAAATTAATAAATAAACCGTTTTTCTACACCATTAGTTTGACAAGCCATTAGCAAGGCAGTGTAATCGAGTTCAAATCCAATCATATCGCCAACACGAAGAGTTTGAGTAACATCTTCAATGTCGACCAACGTATGATCACTGGTTTGACCCAATATAGTAATATCATCATTGATAGGTATACAACTTTCTGCCGGCACATCTTGACGCCCAAAAGCCAGCAAGGCTCGTTTACGTATACCATGATCAACAAAGGTTTTACTATTTAAAAAAGCATCTACACCTAACTCGCCAACAGGAACTGTCGGCTTACTATTGAGCTCAATAATTTGCGCGTAAAACTTATATAAATTACTGCACGCTTTATCGACAGGTTTGTTGGAATGATGAAATTCATCAAGGTATTTCATATCCACATATTCAATACCGAACTCATGCAAACCGCCAATTCTCAAATGATTCAGCCCTTCTGGCCAAATACCTTTATCCAACAGGTGGTAACTAGTACAATTACCAGCTGATAAATATTTTATCTTAATATGACAAGATTGCTCTACTTTACGTGCTATGTGTAAAAAATCCACACCATTTTTAACCGTTGGTAAAACAGTACCATAACAGTTAAAATTAGTACCAAGCCCATAAAGCTCAACACCCGGTAACGATAGAATGAGTTTGACAGTATCGATAATATCATCCACATGTTCAAACCAAATACCTTCTCGCAAATCACCCATATCAACCATTAATAATACTTGATGGACTTTTTGCTGTTTTACCGCCTCATCAGAAAGTGCCTTAATCACTTGTTTTTCGCTGTTTAAGCTAATATCAGCATATTTCACAACATCACTAATCTCACTTAAACAAGGGCTACGCAATAAACAAGTTTTACAATTTAAAGCATCTTTAAGCTTCTTCAAATTGTAAGTTCTTGACTCGGCAATCACATCAATACCGCCATCAAGCACGGCTTTAGCAGTTTCAACACAACCATCAAAAACTTTATTAACCGCCATTACTTCAATGCCGTGTTTAGCAAGTAGCTCTTTTTCAACACGAGCATTGTCTCTTAATTTACGTAAATCAATTTCTAATATAGGTTTGTACATAATATTACTCCTCTATATCTTTAACTTGTTGCAAACGATTACGTTTTTGTGCTCGATAATAGATCCATTCAGCTAAACCAATGGCAAGCACTGCACCACCAACGATTTTAGCAATATACTCAACATATCCCCCCATATCGATTTGCGCAGGTGGAATAAATACTAATATCACAGCAAATAGAGTAGATAAGAACCCAAGTGCTGGTAATACAACTGGCATCACTTCACCCGGAATCTTAAAGCTACGTGGCACATCTGGTTGAGCAATACGCAAACGATAGTACGCAATAAACATCACTAAATAAGGAATAAAGTAACAAATTGTTGTTAACGCGGTTAACATCCAATATGCAGCTGCAATACTTGGTGAAACGAAAGTTGAAAAACAAAGTACTGTTACAATAATCGCTTGAACAATTAAAGCAAAAGCTGGTGTTTGATATACCGGGTGTAAACGACCGATACGTTCACCAAGCAAATTATCTTCTTTTGATGCTTCTTGTAACATATAGATAGGACCAACTAACCATGAGTTAATTTGACCTAACGCACCAAAGAATAAACAAATTGCCATTACTGGTAATAACCAAGGCATATGTAACGCTTTTGCCGATACTTCCATCGCTTGCATTACACCTGCAACAATATCAGTATCTTTTGCTGGCAATAAAGTATTAATTGCCCAAGTACCAATCATATAAATACCCACAATCACAATAGCTGAAACAACCATCGCTTTAGGGAAGTCACGTTGTGGGTTACGAGTACGGCCAGCAATCATTGGTGCCACTTCAAAACCAGCAAACGCAAACATCATGCTTGATAAGAAAACAATAGTATCCCAACTGCTTAAATCTGGAACCCAATCACTAACATGGCTATAATCCGTTGCCATAGAGTGACCAGTCATTAACCATACAATCGCTAATAACACAATAATACCGGCAGGAATAAACACACCTAACCATGCACTAACACTGTTAATGATTTTAGTCCACTTCATGCCTTTAATATTCATTAATGTTAAGATCCAAAATACCACCATGGATCCCACCCCAATAAACACCTGATTTTGGGCCAACTCAGCACTAAACATATAGCCAATTGCCGTAAAGCCAAATTGCAACATTAATGGGAAGAAAAGCACACAAGAAAACAAGAAACAAACAACTACTATCCAGCCAACTCGTTTACCAAATGCTTCTTTTACCCAAACAAATATCCCACCATCTTTTGGCCAACCAGTAGAAAGTTCACCACAAACCATCGCTAATGGAAAAAACAAACAAAATGCAGCAAGTAACCAAAGCACCATTGCTGACGCCCCATATGGAGCAACATTGGGAATCTGACGTAAACTTAGTATCGCAATGACATTCATAAACACAATGTCTTTGATACCAAGTAAACTTGAATCTTTAGAATCACTCATAATAACCTCGTATTATAATATCTGGAGCATAAAATGCCCCAGATAATTGATGATTAGTATATGTCGTATCCAACCATATCTTCGTAAGTATCTTCACGACGAATTAATCTATCTTTGCCGTCTTTATCGATCATGACAACCGATGTGCGAGGACGATTGTTATAGACTGTTTGGCTTTCAATGGTATAAGCACCTGCATCTAAGAAAGCAACAATATCACCAACTTGCGTGTCTTTTGGCATTAAGAACTCTTCACCTTTCACGCCAATATGGTAATAGTCGCCACCATCACATAAAGGTCCTGCTAGCTTAATGTATTCGTCATGTGCTTCATTGATTTTTGAAGCATTATAAACATAGAAGAACCAATCAAAATGCTGGCTATCAGATAAAACGCTATAGCCTGCATCAACAAATTTCCATTCAACATGCTCTTCAATGTTGCCGTCTAAATCGTAATTGGTTTTACGTTTTTCACAGGCAACTTCAGTTACAAGTACTCCCGCTGAACCAGTTACTTTACGACCAGGTTCAATACAAATTTCAACATCGGTGCGCCATTTGTGTACTTCGCTAATTACTGCATCAGCAAAGTCTTGTGCGGTTATGCCTGCATACATATTATCTTGCAATGGATTACCATTTTCTTCGTCATATTTATATGGAACAGGAATCCCACCACCAACATTGATTAAATCAAATTTAATGCCAAGTACTTCTTCTAAACGTCGTGATTCATCAACTAATACTTTAGTTGCTTTTGCAAAAGGTTCTGCTTCAGGCACTTGATCCCCAACATGCATATGTAAACCACGTAAATGTACATAAGGCATATCCAGAATTCGACGGCAAGTCTCTTCTGCTTGTTCTAAATCGATACCTGATTTAGCATGATAAGCCGTTACTAATTCTGCATGAGTCGCTGATGGCACATTCGGTTCAACGCGCACACAAACGTTTGCTACTTTTTTCAAACGTGTTGATATTTCATCAATAATATCAAGTTCATATAAACTATCGACATTGATGATATACAGATCATTTTGGATTGCAAATTCTAAATCCACTGGTTTTTTTACCACGCCGTTAAACACAATTTGGCTACCACTAAAGCCTATTTCTAAGCATTTACGCACTTCAAACATCGAGTTTGCTTCGGCATAAATACCTGCATCTTTAATCGCCTTAAGCACCCCCATAACTGAGCAGGTTTTTGAGGCATAGAAGATTTTTGTATTTGGATGAGCCTTAAATGCACCTTTTATTTCTTGAACATTGCGATCAATTTCTTTCTCAGAAAACACATAAAAAGGAGTTGGATATTTTTTGGCTAATTCTTCTAAATTAACCCCATCAAAACATAATTTGCCATTTTGAGCACTAAAGCGACGATCTTTTGTTACAAGATTAGTACGTAATTTGTTATAATTTGACATAATTGAGTCAGACATATGACCTCCAGTTAATTTAGTATATAGAAATATGTAACAGGCTTCTCACTGGTAATGCAATCAGCATGCCAAAATTAGAATCAAATATAATCAATTAGTTAATAAGTTTAGCCCCAAAATTAAAATTAGTCATTTAGTACAAAATATGTTTTTATGACAAAAATTTGTCATTTTTTGATGATGGCCGAAAAGCATTTAAATTAAACGAAGCAAAATTTAGTAAATAATCCAAACATAAAAAGGTACTAATATCATGACCATTGATCCTGAGTTATTACAAGCATTGGAAATATTTAAACATTTTTTTGATTTAATCCATCAACCGATAGCTATTATTGATAAAAATGGCAATTATATTTATTACAATCAGGAAAGTGCAGAACTCGATGGCTACCCTAAAGAGCAAGCTATTGGTAACCCCATGCTTGAGGTTTACCCCAACTTAAAAAAAGAAGATAGTACTATGTTGCAAGCTTTGCAACTTGGTAAAGAATACCAAGATAACTACCAAACTTATTATAACCATGTTGGTAAGTTGGTTGATTATTTGCATACAACTGTTCCGCTTTATAATAATAAAGAAGAAATCATTGGTGCCATTGAGATAGGCCGAAACTTATCAACGGTTAGACATTTGCAAGATCAAGTTTTTAAATTACATAGTAAGTTATACCACAATAAAGAACAGCCTTTGCCCGATATTGTTTTTGTTTCGGAAAAAATGCAGAAAGTGATTGACCAAACCAATATTTTAGGACGCAATGATGTTCCTGTACTAATTGTAGGTGAAACAGGAACAGGTAAAGAACTGTTTGCTCGCTTAATACACCAGACAAGTCAACGCCGTGACAAAGCTTTCATCTCACTTAATTGTGGTGCGTTACCAACTACCTTGATTGAAAGCACTTTATTTGGCACAGTCAAAGGTGCGTTTACGGGGGCCGAAAACCGTCAGGGTTATTTAGCGCTAGCTAACGGAGGCACACTGTTTCTTGATGAACTTAATGCAATGCCTTTTGATATGCAAAGTAAGCTATTACGATTTCTACAAGAGAAAACCTATTGGCCATTGGGTGGTAGTAAAGAACAACATTCAGATGTTCGTATCGTTGCCGCCATGAATGAATCACCGACAGAGTTGCTAAAAACGGGAAAAATAAGAGGCGATCTATTTTATCGATTAAACGTTGGTTTAATTAAACTTCCTGCTTTGCGAGACCGAACAGAAGATATTCCCGTTTTAGCTCGTTATTTTATTGATAAACATAAAAACGATGTAAATATAGTCATTAGTGGTATCAGTAAACAAGCACTACAACAATTAATGTCAGCACATTGGCCTGGTAATGTGCGTATGCTTGAAAATGCCATTGTCAGAAGCATGGTATTACAAAACAAATCAGGTGAATTACAGCATATTACCCTTGATGAAGAACTATTTGAGCTTAATAAACCACAGTCTGAAGATGATAATACAAATAAGCACAATGAAACAGTTGTTCAAACATCTCCTAATGGAGGTAACTTAACCGAACAAGTTGAAAACTTTGAACGGCAACTGATTATTGACGCATTGAATCAAGCTAATGGCAAAATTATAACGGCGGCAAAAAACTTAAATATTTCACGCACAACATTACAATATAAAGTCAAAAAGTATCATATTCAGATGGGGGTAATTGATGCTTAATTTTAAGCATCAAAAACGATCAATTAAACGCCTGAGCACATGCAAATGCACTACTCCATGCCCATTGGAAATTATAACCTCCGAGCCACCCCGAAACATCAACCACCTCACCAATAAAATAGAGGTTAGGAAGTGTTTTAACCGCCATAGTTTTGGAGGATAACGCATCAGTGCTTATACCACCCAGTGTTACTTCGGCAGTACGATAACCTTCTGTTCCATTTGGAGTAATTTTCCAGTGTGTTAGATTGTAATAAAGTTGCTGCTGTTGCCTAGGAGTAAGCTGTTTCACCGTTAAATCGTCCATTAAATTTAATTGTATTAATGCTTCAATAAGCCTTTTCGGTAAAATCTGTGCTAAGCAATTTTTTATAGTTTGATTACGATTTTGTGCTAATAATGGTTTAAACGATGATTCAAATGCTAATTCAGGTAATAAATTAATAGTGATTGATTCACCAGCTTGCCAATAACTCGACAATTGTAAAATCGCTGGTCCAGAAAGCCCTCGGTGAGTAAATAATAAATTTTCTTTGAAGCTGATTCGTTCATTAGATACTTCAACTGGTACCGCAATACCAGACAAGGTTGATAACACATCAAGTAAAGGTTTATGCAACGTAAACGGAACAAGTCCAGCTTTCACAGGCACAACTGGGATGGCAAATTTTTCAGCAATTTTATAACCTATTGAAGTCATACCGAGAGCTGGCATAGATAAACCACCGGTTGCAATAATAAGATTGTCACTATCAATCATACCTTGAGAGGTATGTAATTTAAATCTTTGCCCATCACTATCAATATCTTCAACTTGGGTCTGCATCATAAACTTAACATGCCCTTTTTGACACTCTTTTAATAACATATCAACAATATCTTGCGCTGAATTATCGCAAAATAATTGTCCATGCTCTTTTTCGTGATAGGCAATATAATATTGATTCACCAATTGAATAAAATCCCACTGGGTAAATCGTTTTAAAGCCGATTTGCAAAAATGCGGATTGTCAGAAATATAATTACTCGGTTCAATCGACAAGTTAGTAAAGTTACATTTACCCCCGCCAGACATTAAGATTTTACGTCCTCGTTTTTTACCATTATCAATCACGGTAACATCGTACCCTTTTTGACCGAGTAAGCCAGCACAAAAAAGCCCAGCAGCGCCAGCACCTACAATTGTAATTTTAGTTTGCATTATTGATAGATTAAAAATAAAAGATAACAAATTATAACAGCATAACAATTGTCACTTATAGTCGCTGTGTATAAAAATACTGGATTGTTTACACCCGATGATTAAAATAATCATCTAACAATACATAAGGTCTTTTACTTAAAATTAATTAATTTTTGTTTTTTTATCTTTTACATAACTACTATTTTATTGATTATACAACATCACCATGAAATTACGTATCACGCTTTCGGCTTTTCCATTTTTTGTAGGCAAGCAGGTTTAGTGAATTTTTAATTGATATGATAGTTATCAAATATTTTAACAGATAGATATTGTAAATTCCCAAATAACCACCAAACGGTATAGAATCCTGAATATTTTTTACAAATATATAACCTAAAAAGTAAATTTTTGTGTAAATACCCCTAGTAAATACACAACTACCACTTATTAGTTTTATTAATAAGTTTAGTCTTAGTTATCAAAAAATTAAGTTATAAGTAATATTTATTTGACCAAAAACTGATTTTTAATTAACTTCACACCTAATATGGGATTAATGCCTATACCTTCTCAAATTATAAAAGCGATGAATTAGAGGCAATGATATGTTATATAACCAGCATCATGAAAAAGATAACTGCGGATTTGGGCTAATTGCTCACATTGAAGGGCAACCAAGTCATAAAGTGGTGCGTACTGCAATTCATGGCTTAGCCAGAATGCAACACCGTGGCGCCATTTTATCTGATGGCAAAACTGGCGACGGTTGTGGTCTTTTATTGCAAAAACCCGACCGTTTTTTTAAATTAGTAGCACAAGATGCAGGTTGGCGATTAGCGACCAATTACGCCGTTGGTATGTTATTTTTAAGCCAAAATGAAACTGAAGCACAAGCTAGCCGTGATATTGTTGAACAAGAACTCGCTGAAGAAACCTTATCTATTTTAGGTTGGCGCGAAGTACCGATTGATAAAAGCGTACTTGGCGAAATAGCATTATCATCACTACCAAAAATCGAACAAGTGTTTGTTAACGCCCCTGCTGGTTGGACTAAAATCGATTTAGAGCGTCGTTTATATATGGTGCGTCGTCGAATTGAAAAACGGGTGAAAGACGATACATTTTACGTTTGTAGCTTCTCCAATCAGGTCAATATCTATAAAGGCTTGTGTATGCCTAAAGATTTACCTCGATTCTATTTAGATTTGGCTGATATTCGCATGGAAACGGCTATTTGTTTATTCCATCAAAGGTTCTCAACTAATACCGTGCCACGTTGGCCGTTAGCGCAACCTTTTCGGTATCTGGCGCATAATGGTGAAATCAATACCATCGAAGGTAACCGCCAATGGGCAAAAGCGCGCTCATACAAATTTAAAACGCCACTCATTCCAGACTTACAAGATGCCGCCCCGTTTGTTAATGTAACGGGCTCTGATTCAAGTTCATTAGATAACATGCTAGAGCTATTTCTTGTAGGAGGAATGGATATTGTACGAGCTATGCGCTTATTGGTTCCACCTGCATGGCAAAATAATCCTGACATGAACGAAGACCTGCGTGCCTTTTTCGATTTCAACTCAATGCATATGGAGCCTTGGGACGGGCCTGCTGGCATTGTTATGTCTGATGGTCGTTATGCGGCATGTAACTTAGATCGTAATGGATTACGCCCTGCACGTTATGTTATTACCACAGACAAACTTATCACCTGTGCCTCTGAAATTGGTATTTGGGATTATCAGCCCGACGAAGTAGTTACTAAAGGACGTGTTGGTCCAGGTGAATTGTTAGTTATCGATACGGAAGAAGGCCGCATTTTACAATCTGATGAAACCGACAATGATTTACAAAAACGTCATCCTTATAAAGAATGGATGACAAAAAATGTTAAGCAACTAATCCCATTTGAAAGCTTACCCGATGATAGCATCGGTTCGCGCGATTATGATGATACATTACTAGCAACCTACCAAAAACAGTTTGGTTATAGTGCTGAAGAACTCGATCAATGCATCCGAGTACTTGGCGAAAATGGTCAAGAAGCTACTGGCTCAATGGGCGATGATACACCTTTTGCGGTATTATCAAATAAACCTCGATCAATTTATGATTATTTCCGCCAAAAATTTGCGCAAGTTACTAACCCACCTATCGATCCACTACGCGAATCGCACGTTATGTCACTTTCAACCAGTATTGGTCGTGAAATGAACGTGTTTGCCGAGGCAGAAGGCCAAGCGCATCGAGTTGCTTTTAAATATCCTGTTTTAGTGTATTCGGATCTACAACAATTAACGGCGCTAGAATCACGTTACTACAAATCAGAAACATTAGATATCACTTATGAAATTGATGGTAGCTTACGTGACGCGATTGAACAATTATGCGGTGATGCTGAAACAAAAGTTCGCAATGGCACCGTATTACTGATTTTATCAGATAAAAATATTGCTCCCGACCGTCTACCAATTCCAGCACCTATGGCAGTTGGGGCTGTTCAGCAACGCTTAGTTGAAAAGAATTTACGTTGCGATGCCAATATTATTGTTGAAACGGCAAGTTGTCGTGATCCTCACCACTTTGCCGTACTTCTTGGTTTTGGTGCAACAGCAATTTACCCTTATTTAGCCTATGAAACCTTATCCCAAATGGTGGATAATGGCACAATAAACAAATCTCATCGTGAAGCGATAGTTAATTACCGCAATGGGATTAATAAAGGTTTATATAAAATTATGTCCAAAATGGGCATTTCAACAGTCGCATCTTATCGTTGCTCAAAACTGTTTGAAGCCGTTGGTTTACATAAAGATGTGGTTGAACTTTGTTTCCAAGGTGTCACTAGCCGCATTAGTGGCGCTAATTTTGATGATTTTACGCAAGACCAATTTAACTTATCGAAAAGTGCATGGTTAAAAAGAAAACCATTAGAACAAGGTGGACTACTTAAATTTGTTCATGGTGGCGAATATCATGCCTATAACCCTGATGTTGTGCAGTCACTACAAAAAGCGGTCAATAATGGCAATTATGAAGATTACAAACGTTATGCTGATATTGTTAATCATCGCCCTATTACCACATTACGCGATTTATTAAAACTCAATCCACCTGAAAATGCAGCCATACTGCTTGAGCAAGTCGAACCCGAAGAGTCATTATTTAAACGCTTTGATTCAGCAGCCATGTCCATTGGAGCACTAAGTCCAGAAGCGCACGAATCCCTTGCCACAGCGATGAATACACTAGGCGGATTTTCCAATTCAGGGGAAGGGGGGGAAGATCCTGCACGTTACAACACCATAAAAGTTTCACGTATAAAACAAGTTGCATCTGGTCGTTTTGGCGTAACACCAAGTTACTTAATGAGTGCTGATGTTATCCAAATAAAGGTAGCACAAGGCGCAAAACCAGGTGAAGGCGGTCAATTACCAGGCGACAAAGTCACACCATATATTGCAAAATTACGCTTTTCTGTACCCGGTGTGACATTAATTTCACCACCACCACATCACGATATTTACTCGATTGAAGATTTGGCACAACTAATCTTTGATTTAAAACAGATCAATCCACACGCCATGATTTCGGTTAAACTCGTATCTGAACCCGGTGTTGGTACCATCGCAACAGGCGTTGCTAAAGCCTATGCCGATTTAATTACTATTTCAGGTTATGACGGTGGCACAGGGGCTAGCCCATTAACCTCGGTAAAATACGCCGGTTCACCTTGGGAACTTGGATTGGTTGAAACACAACAATCATTAGTTACCAATGGGTTACGTCACAAAATACGCCTGCAAGTTGACGGCGGCTTAAAAACAGGTGCTGATATTGTAAAAGCTGCTATTTTAGGTGCTGAGAGCTTTGGATTTGGTACAGGTCCTATGGTTGCTTTAGGGTGTAAATATCTACGTATTTGTCACTTAAATAACTGTGCAACTGGCGTTGCAACGCAAGACGAAAAATTACGTAGTGAGCACTATCACGGCCTGCCTGAAAAAGCGATGAATTACTTCCGCTTTATTGCTCGTAATACTCGAGAAGTCATGGCAGAACTTGGCGTAAGTCGTATTGTCGATCTAATTGGGCGCACAGATCTACTATTAGAACTTGAAGGGATCACCGCCAAACAACAAAAATTGGATCTATCAGGATTGCTAAAAACAGCAAAACCAATTGATGGTAAACCAGTTTATTGCGTTGAAGACAATAAGCCATTTGATAAAGGTGTACTAAATAAAGAGATCATCACACAAGCGCAACAATGTGTTGATAATCGCCAAAGCAAAAGTTTCTATTTTGACATTCAAAATACTGACCGTTCTGTGGGCACTAGCTTATCTGGCTATATTGCCAAAAAATATGGCGATCAAGGTTTAGCGACTGATCCTATTTCGCTCAATTTTAATGGGACTGCTGGTCAAAGCTTCGGCGTATGGAATGCTGGTGGCGTAGACTTAACGCTAACTGGTGATGCGAATGATTATGTTGGTAAAGGTATGACCGGTGGGCGTATTGTTATTCGTCCACCACAAGGTTCGGCATTTTTAAGCCATGAAGCAACTATTGCCGGAAATACCTGTTTATATGGTGCAACAGGCGGCAAACTATTTGCTGCCGGTCGCGCGGGTGAACGTTTTGCTGTGCGAAACTCAGGCGCAATTAGTGTGGTTGAAGGAATAGGTGATAATGGCTGTGAATATATGACTGGCGGTATTGTCTGCGTGTTAGGAAAAACAGGCATTAACTTTGGTGCAGGAATGACTGGTGGTTTTGCTTATATCTTAGATGCAGACGGTGATTTCCATAAACGCATTAACAAAGAACTCATAGAATTGCTCAATGTTGCTGATTACTCTATCCACGAAGAACATTTGCGTGGTTTAATCATGGAACATGCTCAACTTACGCATTCATCACGAGCTGAGGACATTTTAGCTAATTGGGATGACTTTGCTAAACAATTTGTCTTAGTCAAAC
Source organism: Gilliamella sp. Nev5-1 (assembly GCF_001690895.1). Classification (NCBI taxonomy): domain Bacteria; kingdom Pseudomonadati; phylum Pseudomonadota; class Gammaproteobacteria; order Orbales; family Orbaceae; genus Gilliamella; species Gilliamella sp. Nev5-1. The sequence continues at coordinate 59,626 of NZ_LZHO01000088.1, forward strand.
CTAAATCCAGTGATGTCAAAGCCTTATTAGGGCACCGTAGCCGCTCATCAGCAGAACTACGCATTCAAGCACAGTAAGTAAGGAGAGCACGAAATGAGTCAAAATGTTTACCAGTTTATCGATTTACAACGTGTTGAACCGCCCAAAAAATCGCTAAACATTCGCAAAATAGAATTTGTTGAAATTTATGAAGGCTTTTCCGCCTCACAATCCCAAGCGCAAGCAGATCGCTGCCTAGCTTGTGGCAATCCTTATTGTGAATGGCGTTGCCCTGTACATAACTATATCCCAAATTGGTTAAAATTGGTTAATGAAGGTAAAATATTAGAAGCGGTTGAACTATCTCACCAAACCAATAGCTTGCCTGAAGTATGTGGACGCGTTTGCCCACAAGATCGCCTTTGTGAAGGATCATGTACTTTAAATGCAGAATTTGGTGCTGTCACCATTGGCAATATTGAACGTTATATAACAGATACCGCGTTTAAAATGGGATGGAAACCTGATTTATCCAATGTCGAAAAAACAGGATTGAAAGTTGCCGTAATTGGAGCTGGTCCTGCTGGTCTTGCTTGTGCCGATGTATTAGTGCGCAATGGTGTAACGCCTATCGTCTTCGATCGTCATCCTGAAATTGGTGGATTACTTACATTTGGGATTCCTGCCTTCAAACTTGATAAAGACGTATTAATCAATCGCAGACGTATATTTACTGAAATGGGTATTGAATTCCGTCTCAATACTGAAGTCGGCAAAAATATTCAATTAAATGATTTGATTAATGAATTTGATGCCGTTTTTGTCGGTGCTGGTACCTATCAATCCATGCGTGCAGGACTAAAAAATGAAGATGCCAACGGTGTTTATGATGCCTTACCATTTTTAATAGCCAATACAAAGCATCTTATGAATCACCCACAAACCCAAGATACACCATACATTGACATGAAAGGTAAGCGTGTTGTGGTATTAGGTGGTGGTGATACAGCAATGGACTGTATACGAACATCTATTCGCCAAGGAGCAAGCGAAGTCACCTGCGCCTATCGCCGAGATGAAGCCAATATGCCAGGCTCAAAACGAGAAGTCAAAAACGCCAAAGAAGAAGGTGCAAACTTCCAATTCAATGTCCAACCCTTAAGTATTGAAATTAATGGTACAGGGCAAGTAACGGGGGTAAGAATGGTCAAAACTGAACTTGGTGAACCTGATGAAAAAGGACGATGCTCACCAATTATTATTGAAGGTTCTGAATTTATTCTACCTGCCGAAGCCGTAATAATGGCATTTGGCTTCAAACCCCATGCCATGCCTTGGCTGACTGAGCATGGTGTTAATTTTGACCCACAAGGCCGAATCATCGCGCCAGAAGCTAACAGTTATCAAACCAGCAATCCCAAAATCTTTGCTGGCGGCGATGCTGTTCGTGGCTCTGATCTAGTAGTCACTGCTATTAGCGAAGGACGAAAAGCAGCCGAAGGAATATTGGATTATTTAGACGTTTAATAATCATTTACTATTAAATTAATAAACCCGCTGATTGCAAGCGGGTTTATTTTTGAATGATTAATGACAATAAAAGCTTAAGGAATTACGGAATGAAGAGCATCGGTAAATTTATCTTCATCAGCTGCTTTGTTATTACATTAATAGGATGTGATAATAAAACAAAGTTTGATCGAATACAGGCGTTTAATGAATATTCTCCAATTATTGAATATCCCCCCTTATTCAAGACATATTAAAAAAACAAACTATTGGTACTTACTCTGATGGTTTATTAGAAAGCATTACAACTATTTTGGGTGATAAAAAGGTAAGATTATATCATCTTATCATAATAGGAATGAGTATGGAGATTGGACAGCCGCAACAAGAATTTTAACAGACGATAATGAAGAAAATGCGGAAACAAAATTGGTGAATATAGAGAGAAAAATAGTACGTGGAATAGAATATTGGTAATGTAATTTTGCTTTACTTAGATTTCTAATAAAACTAGAAAGCATTATCAAAACTTTCACGTACATTTGTGTTTAGGTATAAAATTAGTTATTTTGGCTACTTTGGCTTAGGGTATTTTTATACACCTCACCCAATTCCCAAAATAACCTTAATTATACGCAAAAAACATTCAGAAAAGCAATTGATTTTATTTAATTTTTTTACCTTTTATAAAAACTGAATCCTTTTGTATCACTAAAAAGTTATTAAAACTATTTTTATTGGCATCAGAATTGGAGTTGCGCCCACCAAACAGGGATATTTGGTGAGATACCATTTTATCGGGAACAAATTAGTGCTAGTGTATTAAAACCGCGCAACAAAGCCTGGTGGCTGTAGACAACATTCGGCAACCATGCATATGGTATGTTTTTTTTATCATAAAAATCAATAAGCAGCGAATTTTCATCAACCGTTAATTTTATCCACAAAATTCTTAATCCCTCCATTTTTCCCCTAAAAACATTCAGAAAACATATTGATTTTATTTGATTTTTATTTTTATTTAAATCAATGAATTATAAAACACGACATTTGTTTATTGGGTAGCCTTTTATGTCTTTTTAACAACTTCAATCCAATTAGGCAATATATCAAATAGAATAAAATTAGGCATTTCACAAGTATTGATAAAAAGTATAAACTATAGCACTATTTAAATAGTCGAAATATCAATTCAACCATAAAGATAACATCATGCAAAAGTTTAATGTCAAAACCTTTCAGGGGTTAATTCTTACGTTACAAGATTACTGGGCGAATCAAGGCTGTACAGTGATTCAGCCTTTAGATATGGAAGTGGGTGCGGGGACTTCTCACCCTATGACCTGTTTACGCGCATTAGGCCCAGAACCGATAAATGCAGCTTATGTTCAGCCATCACGTAGGCCAACTGATGGTCGCTATGGTGAAAACCCAAATAGGTTACAACATTATTACCAATTTCAAGTTATCTTAAAACCATCTCCAGATAATATTCAAGAGCTTTATTTAGGTTCATTAAAAGAGCTAGGGCTCGATCCAACTATTAATGATATCCGTTTTGTGGAAGATAACTGGGAAAACCCAACACTCGGGGCATGGGGGCTAGGTTGGGAAGTTTGGTTAAATGGGATGGAAGTAACCCAATTTACTTACTTTCAACAAGTTGGTGGACTTGAATGTAAGCCTGTTACTGGTGAAATCACTTATGGGCTTGAACGCTTAGCGATGTATATTCAAGGAGTGGATAGCGTTTATGATTTAGTTTGGAGCGATGGTGTATTTGGTAAAACCACTTATGGCGATGTATTTCACCAAAACGAAGTTGAGCAATCCACTTATAATTTTGAATATGCGAATGTTGAATTTTTATTTTATTGTTTTGAGCAACACGAAAAAGAAGCAAAATTTTTGCTTGAGTTAGAAAAACCACTTCCATTACCAGCTTATGAACGTATTTTAAAAGCCGCCCACTGTTTTAATTTACTTGATGCACGTAAAGCGATTTCAGTGACTGAGCGACAACGTTATATTTTACGCATCAGAACATTAACCAAAATGGTGGCGGAAGCCTATTACGCATCACGTGAAGCACTTGGATTTCCTATGTGTCAAAATTCACAGTCTAACGAAAGTGCATCAAAGTAGGAATTAAAAGATTATGCAAAAAACATTTTTAGTGGAAATTGGTACCGAAGAGTTACCACCAAAATCACTCCGCACTTTAGCAGAAAGCTTTGCGGCTAATTTTATACAGCAGCTTGATAATGCCAATTTAGAACATGGCGAAGTACTTTGGTATGCATCTCCTCGCCGTTTAGCGTTAAAAGTCTTAAATTTAAATAACACACAACCCGATAGCCAAATTGTTAAACGCGGTCCGGCGATCAGTGCGGCATTTGATGCCAATGGTAATGCAACTAAAGCGGCCGAAGGTTGGGCACGAGGTTGTGGTATTACGGTTGATCAAGCCCAGCGTATAAAAACCGATAAAGGCGAATGGCTTTCTTATACTCACAATCAAAAAGGTCAACCAGTAGTCAATCTTTTATGTGATATGGTTAAAACGGCATTAAGCAAATTACCTATCCCTAAACCAATGCGTTGGGCTGCTCGTCAAGTCGAATTTATTCGCCCATGCCATACGGTCACAATGCTTTATGGGGATGAGATTGTAACAGGTACAATTTTAGATATTGAATCAAACCGAATTATTCGTGGTCATCGTTTTATGGGAGAACAAGAGTTCACTATCGATAATGCCGATCAATATCCCGACATTTTAGAACAGCGTGGTAAAGTCATTGCTGATTATGGCAAGCGAAAAGCTATGATTAAGCAACAAGCCGAAAGCGAAGCGGCTAAACTTCATGGTAAGGCTGATTTAACTGACACGCTACTTGAAGAAGTCTGTTCTCTCGTTGAATGGCCTGTTGTACTAACCGCTAAATTTGAAGAGCGATTTTTACAAGTTCCAGCCGAATCACTGGTTTATACCATGAAAGGCGATCAAAAATACTTTCCTGTTTATGATAAACAAGGCAAATTATTACCAAACTTTATTTTTGTGGCGAATATTGAATCGAAAGATCCACAAGTTGTGATTTCGGGTAATGAAAAAGTGGTTCGCCCACGCCTTGCTGATGCTGAATTCTTTTACCAAACCGATTTAAAACAGCGTTTAGAAGATCGCTTGCCTCGCCTTGAAACAGTCTTATTCCAACAACAGCTTGGAACAGTTAAAGAGAAATCAATTCGCATTGAGCTACTATCCGGCTTTATTGCTGAAAAAATTGGCGCAAATATTGAACAAGCGAAACGAGCAGGTAAATTAACTAAATGCGATTTAGTAACCAATACCGTTTTCGAATTTCCTGAAACACAAGGTATTATGGGGCGCTATTTAGCGCTTAAAGACGGCGAAAATATTGAAGTAGCTACTGCAATTGAAGAACAATATAAACCACGTTTTGCTGGTGATGAGTTACCAAGTACTGTGGTTTCTTGTACGGTTTCTATTGCTGAAAAAATGGATACCTTAGCGGGTATTTTTGGCATCGGTCAGCATCCTAAAGGTGACAAAGATCCTTTTGCATTGCGCAGAGCGGCTATTGGAATATTACGCATCATTGTTGAGAAAGTATTGCCGTTAGATCTTGTTGAATTAGCAAATTATGCCACATCGTTATATGGCGAAAAACTGAATAATAAAAATGTAGTTGAAGATATTGTTAATTTTATGCAAGGTCGTTTCCGCGCTTGGTATCAAGAACAAGGCTTTGCTATTGATACTATTCAAGCGGTTTTAGCGCTTAATCCAACAAAACCAGCTGATTTTGATGCGCGCATTAAAGCAGTCACTCACTTTAGAACCTTGCCAGAATCCTCATCATTAGCAGAAGCGAATAAACGAGTATCAAATATCTTATCTAAAGCCGAGATAGCTATTCCAGAGCAGATCAATGCAGCCTTGCTAGAAGCAGGCGCTGAAGGCGAATTAGCTAAAAAATTGGCAATTTTAACCGATAAACTTACGCCTTATTTTAACCAAGGTCGTTATCAAGATGCGTTAGTTGAATTATCGTCGCTAAAAGACACTGTAAACGCATTTTTTGATTCAGTCATGGTTATGGTTGACGATGAAAAAATTAAACTTAATCGATTAGCACTGTTGAAAAAGCTACAAAACCTATTCTTAAAAGTCGCTGATATTTCATTATTGCAAGCTTAGCTTAGAAGCTTGATTATTTATATTATAAATTGTGGTAACTAAAGTTGTTACCACCTATAAGGAACTTATATAGAAATGCAAAAACAAATCCCTTTTTCTTTAACTTTTACACAAACTCGCAATTTTATTTGTAATCGTATTACGCAATTTGTTCTTGTTAGTATAACGCTAGCTTTAATTCATGCGTTTTTTAATTCTTTCTTTGACAAACAAAATCTAGTTGAACAAATCTATTTTTCACGAAATTTAACTAACTATGTTTTATTCGTGATGTTAACATTGTTAATTGGCATTATTTTAAAAGCAATTAGTATAGCAACAATTTCTAACCTTTATATCAGCGATAAACTTAATTTTAATCTATTACTATCTAAAGCGTTATCAAATACATTAAAAATTATTATTTTTTATCTTATCATTGGCGTCTTTATATTTTTAGTCTCATTTATGTTATCTATAGTGCTTATTAGTCTAAATTTGTTTTTACCTAAGGCACTTATTTTTATATTAATTTTTTTAGTACTACTAATTCCAACCCTAATTTTAGTTATCTTTTGTAACTTCTTTTTTGCTTCGCTGGTTGAGCCTAATCAAAGCAATATTCTTGACTCACTTTCATTAAGCATTCAGTTATCAAAAACACAGTGGCGCTCAGCTATTTTGATGGTATTAATCTACCTAGCATTTGTGATGGCTTTTGCTCGATTAGCTATTGCATTTGATAGTGACAATTTTGTCCTTGATACAATCTTCTCTTTCTGTAGTATCTTTTTTGATGCTTTTGTTACTAGCTTCTTCTATCGTCTTTATACGCTAGCAAATAGTGCATCTAACTCAGTAGCACCGCCTAACAATGATGATAAAAATCAAGAAGACCACAAATTAATTCTTTAATTGTTATTCATATCCTTCCCAACTTTATTTTGGTAAGGATATCATTTTCCCTATACTATTTTGATTTAACTAAATCTATTGGATAAAAACTATGACTCCTGCAATTGATTTACTTAAAAAGTTAAAAATCAAATTTAATATCCACCAATATAAACACGATCCCAACCAAACTAACTATGGGCAAGAAGCGGTTGATAAACTCGATCCCAGTTTAAATGTCACCGCATCACAAATATTTAAAACGCTGATTGTCAATTTAAATGGTAATAATAAAACATTAGCGGTGTGCGTATTACCTGTTAATGAGCATTTAGATTTAAAAAAAGTAGCACAGAGGCTAAACTGTAAAAAAATAGATTTAGCCGATGCTAATTTAGCCCAAAAGGTAACGGGGTATTTGGTGGGTGGAATTAGCCCATTAGGTCAAAAACAACAACTTTTTACACTCATTGACAGTAGCGCCAACCAACACAAAACCATGTTTATATCAGGCGGTAGAAGAGGGTTAGAAATTGAAATTGCACCTCAAGATCTAACTGATATATTGCAAGCCCAATTGACTGATATCACTATTAAACATGATTGATCACATTCATATTTAATAAGATTTATAGGGTAGATTCGTTAAGATGATGATGAAGCAGAAAATGAAAATAATCGACGTTCTTTGATATGCGTATTTTATTTTTTTAATTGATACAAAAATAATGAAATAACAAATTAAAGCGACAAGGTCATGAAAATATGCTCATGACCTTAAAATAACTCCCATCAATAAAATCGACAGAAAGGCAGCAAACTTATTTGATTGCTTCTTTTAAACTTTTACCTGATACAAATGCAGGCACTTTGCTTGCTTCAATTTTAATTTCTTTACCTGTTTTCGGGTTACGACCAGTACGTGCTTTACGCTCGTTGACTTTGAATGTACCGAAACCAACTAATTGAACTGGCTCACCTGCTTTTAATGATTCAGTAATAGCAGCTAATGTAGCTTCCAATGCTGTTTTAGCAGCTACTTTAGTAATATCAGCTTTGCTAGCAATAGCGTCGACAAGTTCTGTTTTATTCATGGATATATCCTTACATATTATTTTATTGTTAAAGTTAACATTATAAACAAAGCTAAAATTTAGCTTCGCTACTGTAAACAGTGTTTAGATTACATTGCGGTTAAATGTAGTCTATATTCATCTAATATTAAAGAAAAATTTAATAAAAAATAAAAAAATTACACTTTAAACCGCTTAACCGCACAAAAAAACACCAATATTACTTACTCCAGATGCTCGAATTTCATCTTTTAAGCCTTTTATCAGCTCAATCATCTCATTATTTTCATCACGTAATAATCGTAATATCTCCCACTGTAAATCAAATTCATCAATCACACTGGGTAAAGTTTGTTGCGCATCTGGTGAAAGATTAACATTAGTTTTAGTCATTTCAAATTCAGCAATGGTGGTTGCCGATATGCTACTTACTTTAGCGGTATGATCAGCCATTTCACCACTCAAATAAGAGTGTAAAACCTCACCAAGCGCCTGACAAGCATCGATAGCGGGGTAAATCATATAAGGACTGTCATCTGTTACCGTTGGAATGATAGCTTCTAATTTTTCAAGTTGTAAATCAAAATTGATTTTTGCCTCTTCAACTAATAGTGATTCCCAGACTAAATCCAGTATTTTTTTGTAGCTTTTAGCGACTTCTTCGGTATGTTGTTGTTGACAATAAAAAACCAAATTCGGGTACATACGTTCACATAAACAAACCATAAACAAACGTTGCTGCCAAGGGGCTAACTTTGCTAATCTTAATTGGACTGGATTTTTAATCATGACAAAACCTTTTGGGACCGTTGATGCACAGCATCAATCAAATACTGCACATGTTCTACAGGAATATCTTGATGAATACCGTGACCTAAATTAAAAATATGCCCATTATAAGCACCAAATTCTTTCAGAACGGCATCAACATTAGACTCGATTATTAATTTGCTAGCATAGAGGACTGACGGATCCAAATTACCTTGTATCGCAATTTTTCCTTTTTGGTGAATATCGCGCAAATTAACGCTCCAATCAACACCAATCGCATCACAACCTGTGTTGGCAATACTATCTAACCACAGCCCCCCCCCCTTTGTAAAAAGCGTAACAGGAACATATGAGCTGATATCGTCAGTTTTAATGCCTCGTTTTAATTTTGATAAGATAAGTTGCATATAATGCAGCGAAAACGTTTGATAGCTCTGATGGCTCAATACACCACCCCATGTATCAAATATCATTATCGATTGTGCCCCAGCTTCGATTTGGGCGTTTAAATACAAAGCGACGCTTTCAGCGAGCTTTTCGAGCAGCAAATGTAATACTTTAGGTTTGCTATAAAGTAAGCGTTTAATTTTAGTAAAAGCTTTACTACTGCCGCCTTCTACCATGTAAGTTGCTAATGTCCATGGGCTACCCGAAAAGCCAATTAATGGAACCTTACCATTAAGCTCTTTTTTGGTTAAACGAATCGCATCCATTACATACTTAAGCGATTGCTCAGGATCAGGGATCGGTAATTGCTCAATATCAGATAAACAGGATATTGTTTTAGCAAATTTAGGACCTTCACCCGCTTCAAAGTGCAAACCCAGCCCCATAGCGTCAGGAATGGTCAAAATATCAGAAAAAATAATAGCAGCATCAAGATCAAAGCGTTTTAATGGCTGTAGCGTCACTTCACAAGCTAATTCAGGTGTTTGGCACATAGTCATAAAATCGCCCACTTTTGCTCTTAACTGACGATACTCCGGCAGATAGCGTCCAGCTTGACGCATCATCCAAATAGGGGTGTAATCAACAGGTAAACATTGCAATGCACGCAAATAACGATCGTTTTTTAATTGGCTCATATCTTCAGCTCTTTAAATCAAGTGTTTATTTTGTCAAAGAAGTTTTAGGTAAGCAGCGTTTTAATATAACATCATCTCACTTAACTATTATTTATTTGTGATTTGAAGCTAAGGTTGTGATAATGTATTTTTTGCATAACAAATCAACGTTTCAGAAATATTTTGCATGACACTGCTTTCAGGTGCAAAACGATGCCAATATAGCATACGCCTTTGATATAGCCCTTCTGTTAAATTAACCAATTCACCATTCTTCAGCTCTTGTTCAATCTGTAACTTTGGTAGCATACAGCACGCAGAGCCTTGTTTAGCTAATTGCACAAACGCCTCAGATGAACTGGTGATATGACACACCACACTACCTGGGGTAAGGTTAAAATTTTCTTGTAAAAAAGCCTGATGCATATCATCTAAATGGTCGAATGCAACCGCTGGCGCTTTAAGTAAAGACGATCGCGTGACACCATTTGGAAAGTACTTTTTAGCAAAATCAGGAGAGGCAACAAAAATATAGTCTAATGCACCTAATAAATCAGACAAACATCCTGGTAAAGGGTTAGCTTGAATACTAATTGCACCAACGACTGTGCCTAAGCGTAGCAATTCTAAAGTATGCTCTTCATCTTTTACTTGAATATCGAAACGTAAAATATTTTTATCTAAAACAGGCTTTAACGCAGGTAAAAGCCATGTTGCTAAAGAGTCAGCATTAATCGCAATCGACAATGACAATGGTGTAGTATTTTGTTCATTATCACCTAGCCATTGTTGTTCTAATAATTCAACTTGGTGTAGTAACCCCAAAAGGTGCTCGCCTTGTTTGGTTGCTTTTGGCGGAATGGTTCTCACTAATAGTTGTTGACCAAAAAAGCTTTCTAACTGCTTAATGCGTTGCGATACCGCGGGTTGTGTAATACACAGCTTATCAGCTGCTCGCTCAAATCCTCGTTCTTTTATCACTGCATCTAATGCTTGTAATGCTCTATAATCTGGACGCTTCATAATCTCTTTACTAATGATTTGATCACTGCTTGAATCTTCAAGCTACTTTAACATCGCAATAAGTTTTAAACATATCAAACATTGATATATTTTCTTAAAATCCTAATGATTTTTACTTTCTAATTGGGTACTATGCCATATCTTCAATAATTTTGCTTTTAAAATTTTATTTTTTTAAGAAAAAGTATCCTCAAAAATAGGTGATACCATGACACAAGACGAATTAAAAAAAGCCGTAGGCTGGTCAGCATTGAAATTTATTAAGCCTGACTCTTATGTTGGTGTGGGAACCGGTTCGACAGCATCCCACTTTATTGATGCATTAGCTACAATAAAAGATCAAATCAAAGGTACTGTATCAAGCTCTGAAGCATCGACACAAAAATTAAAGAGCTATGGCATTACTGTTCTTGATTGTAATGAAGTAGATAGTTTAGATATCTATGTTGATGGTGCTGATGAAATCAATCACCAGTTACAAATGATTAAAGGTGGAGGCGCTGCTTTAACACGTGAAAAAGTGGTTTCAGCCATTGCCAAACAATTTATTTGTATTGCCGATGAATCAAAAGTTGTTGATGTATTAGGTAAATTCCCGTTACCCATTGAAGTGATCCCAATGGCTCGCTCTTATGTTGCTCGTGAATTATTCAAACTAGGTGGTAAACCAATTTATCGCCAAGGCGTCATAACGGATAATGGTAATGTTATTTTAGACGTTCATGACCTTATCATTGCCAACCCCATAGAATTAGAAAATCGAATAAATAGTATTGCTGGCGTGGTAACGGTTGGGTTATTTGCCAACAAAGGGGCAAATATTGCGCTTATAGGAACACCTTCGGGAGTAAAAGAGCTAAAATAAATTTGTTTATCATAATCAAATTTATTGCTTTTATATCACTATAAGACTCAATTTATATTCTGAAAGCAATGAGAGGAAATAATGACTATTCAAACGTCAACCAAAGATGAAAACAAATTTTTATTACTTGAGGGTATTCATCCTAGTGCCATAGAAATATTAAAATCGGCAGGTTTTACCAATATTGAGTACCATAAAAGTGCATTATCGCCCGAAGAACTTAAGCAGGCATTAAAAGATGCTCGTTTTATTGGGATCCGCTCAAGAACTCAATTAACCAAAGATATTATTGATGCCGCCCCCAAACTTGCTGGCATTGGTTGCTTTTGTATTGGCACTAATCAGGTTGATCTTGATGCGGCAACGGTGAAAGGGATTCCTGTATTTAATGCACCATTTTCTAATACACGATCTGTTGCCGAGCTGGTCTTAGCTGAAGCGGTATTGCTACTGCGCCGAGTGCCCGAAGCCAATGCAAAAGCTCACCGAGGTAAATGGAATAAAATGGCTACTGGTTCACACGAGGCTCGTGGTAAGAATTTAGGTATTATTGGTTATGGACACATTGGTAGCCAATTAAGTATTCTAGCTGAATCGTTAGGAATGAATGTTTATTTTTACGATATTGAAACCAAATTACCGTTAGGCAACGCTAAACAAGTGTCATCAATGAAAGAGCTGTTAGCGATAAGCGATATCGTTTCAATGCATGTACCCGAAAATTCAACAACGATAAAAATGATAAGCGATAGCGAAATAGACGCCATGAAACAAGGTGCTATTTTAATTAATGCTTCGCGCGGTAAAGTCATTGACCTTGATGCATTAACTCATGCACTACAAACCGATAAAATTAGTGGTGCAGCAATTGATGTCTTTCCAACAGAACCGGCTAGCAACAACGATCCATTTGAATCGCCATTGTGCCAATTTGACAATGTCATTATCACCCCTCATATTGGCGGTTCAACCAGTGAAGCGCAAGAAAATATTGGCATTGAAGTAACCACTAAACTCGCAAAATACTCTAATACAGGTGCAACACTTTCTGCGGTTAACTTTCCCGAAGCATCGTTACCAATACCCGCTAAAGGCTCAAGTCGCTTTATTAATATTCACCGTAATCAACCGGGCGTATTAACCGCGATTAATACCTTATTTGCTGAGCAAGGGCTTAATATTTCAGCGCAATATTTACAAACCGATGCCAAAATTGGTTATGTTGTGATTGATATTGATAGAGTCAATCCCGATAAAGCCGAGGAATTGCTTGATAAACTAAAAAATGTCTCAGGCACTATCCGCACAAGGTTGCTGTTTTAATTTAAATGCACTCAATGCCGCCTATCTTTCTTTAGGCGGCTAATAAATTAGATATCAATAAAAACCAAAGAGCACTAATATCCTAATTAAGTTCTATTAGTTAGTCATGTTACTTTATAAAAGGGATTTAAAGCATAATGCACTAAAAGGCGATAAAATTACCTAGCATGATCAAATTACCCGTTATACCCGTTTTTTGCTGTTTGCCTATTTCACCCAATTAGTTTGCACAATTCACTACTCGCCGTTTAACAACGAGTAGTGACAGCTAGTTAACGTACGCACACCACTCTAGTTTCATTATGCACAAAATAATAGTGCCCAACATTACCTTGCTTTGAAAAAACAGTATAATTTTGTACTCCCCCATGAAAAGGGTCAGCAGTCCAGTAATCAAAATTGATATCATCCTTTATAAAATCACTATTCGTGTAGTATGTATTATCCGTATACCCCCACTCTGCAAAGAATCCTCCCCCAATCCGACGTTGGAAATTATTGGGTTGTCCTGGTAATCCTCCTGCCCAAGCAACAATATCATTATTTGCATTCGTCATTTCAACAATATGGGGAATCCTATAACCATTTCCTAAACTACTACAGTAAGCTTTAGCTGCTTCTAAACCTCCGCTATAAGTCGGTTTTGCAACAAACCATTTACTTATCATAAAACGATATATAACGTTTGTCTTTGCTCTATCTGAGTAAATATTAAAGTAAGTTGGAACAACTGATGAGGCTTGACTTTTATTAGAATCGCTAGGCCCTGTTAATTCTACTTTAGCAATATTATAACGGCTTCCTTGTTTTATACTTAAATCTATACTTGAGTCTGTTGGCCATTTGCTGTAAGTTAACTCTTTTGCCGATGCACCTGCCACCGTTAAATCAAAGTACATCCCCTTGGCCCCTATAGTTGGGAAATTTGATTCAGGGGAATTTATATCCTGCGGTTTAAAGCCTTTATCGTCATCCCACTGTTCAACTGGACCACGATAACCAATAAATACATTTCCATTATACTTTAACGTTGGTTGAGCAAAGCATGCATAAGGAACTGCAACTTTAGGTGTTAGATAATAACTAACGCTTCCACCTTTAAACTCAGTTGATCTTGGATCTCCGTATTGGGTAGATAAAATACCACTATCACTCGTTAAAGTTATTTTATAAGGCGAATAACATGCATTTAATTCTGTATTCTCATTAACTATTTTTCCATCAACATCTTGCACGGTCATTGTAAAATTACCCGTTACAGAGATCGAACCATCACCATCATCATCTTCCCAAAATTTGTTAGTTGATATTAAATCTATTAAAGTGACTACTGATTTCCCTTCGGGAATGAATTTCTTAATATCTTTCAGTTTTTGATCTACAGCAGGCAGCTCAATTGGATTATTTTCCGATGATGGATTATTACGGATGCTATATTGCCTACCATCAGACAATGTAATACTCAACAGATCTTCTGTTGAATTTGCTTTAGTCGCCTTTCCATCAAACGTTAAATAAGGTGCACTACCTTGAATTGTCTTTACCGTTATTGCTGATAGTGCAATTGTATTACTCGATATCGTTAAACCTAACAATACCAATATCATTCTCAAAGCATAATTTTTTATATTTGGTTGCGTTAACCGTAGAGTTAATTTACAAATCTTTGCTATTTTAGTCAGAAACTTCGGTTTTATCTTCGGTAGCAAAAATGAAGTTGTAATTAAATACAACTTATAACTACAAGGACTTGAATATGTGAAAATTAACAGTATGTATAAAAATAACTTTTTAAGTTGTTCAGAGGGTGACCTGTGTACCTGTGTACCTGTGTACCTGTGTACCTGTGTACCTGTGTACCTGTGTACCTGTGTACCTGTGTACCTGTGTACCTGTGTACCTGTGTACCTGTGTACCTGTGTACCTGTGTACCTGTGTACCTTATTGTTTTGATTATATCATTTTCTAGTCCATATTGCAATTCTTTCATCACTTAACCAAATGATTTTTATATAAAAATTTATTATAGTTCTTTTATTAACTAATTACGTTTTGCAAATATACGAGTAAATATTGCGCTTTTAAAAGTATAAAATACTGACATTAGCTATTAAAAAAAATTAAGCTAACTATAAACTAAACTACATGACTTTTTAAAGTAAATTATTATTTTTTTTGTAAATATAAAATTAACATAATTATTAGGAAAAATGATTAATCAGAAATATATAAGACTTACTCGCATTGTTTACAGCGATTAAAAAATACTACAATGCATATACATAAAAAACAAAACTAACGCCTTCAATGTAATTTATTTTCCGTTTATCTTCACTTTAATCAGGTTAAGTCCTTTTTGTGTTAGCGCTTCAAAGTACCTATTATCTAAATTATCGTCGGTGATAATTGTATGAACAGCACTTAAATCACACACAACATTGGGGCTACGACGACCAAATTTTGATGAATCAACTAATAAAATTAACTTTGCAGCAGCCTTACTCATTGCCACACTACCATGGTAACTTTCATTAAACGTTGTAACGCCACCAACTAAATCAACACCATCAGCCCCCATAAATAACATATCAAAGGTATAAGATTCAAATGCGGCAATAGCTAATGCATTGTTGCTATGAAAAGAGGCTGATTTTCGACGAAACGTGCCTCCCGTTAAAATAATAGTTTGATCATTATCGTTCGCAACCAATTCATTAACCATATGCAAACTATTGGTCATAATCGTGAGGTTATTAAATTTAGCTAGCGTTGGGATCATTTGAGCAACGGTGCTTCCAGCGTCAAAAATGATTGAATCCCCCTCATGAATCAGCTTAGCGGCCTCTTCTGCTATGGCTTTTTTTTGTGCGGTATTAATATAAGTTTTGTGATCAATAGCTCTATCACCAATTTCGCGGTTTAACATGGCACCGCCGTAAGTACGTAAAACTAAACCACTTGCATAAAGTTGTGTGAGATCCTTACGAATTGTTGTTCCTGTTGTTTTAAAATGCTCAACCAATTCATCTACACTAGCTTGCCCGTTACTTTGCAGGTATTCCAAAATCGCTGTTTGTCGTTGCTTCACTTTCATAATAAAATCCCATCATCATTAGCGTGCATATATAAACCGTATTACTTTAAAATATATCATTTCAGAATGAAAGGGAATGTTTTTCAGAATAAAAGTTAATTATTTCTTATCTGTGGCTAATGCCACAGTCAATGCACTTTGACAAGCAATATCATTGGGGAAAGTGTTTTCGGGCATAATATCAGCAACAGGTAATCCATGTAGCTGAATGATGGGTTTTGGTGAGGCAAAAACAGTAATACCTTTCATTAATACAGAGTCAATAACCACTTGATTTTCATCTAATGAAATAGCTATTAATACTCTTGGTCTAAATCGTTTTGTTTTGCTACGACCAATACCTAAATAAGCCCCCTTTTTCATCGCTAAAAAGGCTTGATTAAAACGCCGAATTTGTAGCCAGCTAAATACAATTTGAAGACACCAAGCAATAAGTGCAATTACAATTAAAGTATTACTCATATTCATGGTTGCTCTCCATTATATGTTAGGTGTAAAATATGCGAAAATTGCTTGATTTAATTTTCGCATATCATCTTAACTAAAACATTACTTGCCCACCAGTAATGTTAATAGATTGCCCTGTACAATAAGAAGCCTTATCACTTGCATAAAATAACAGCACATCTAGAACATCTTGATAATCACAACCTCGTTTAAGTGGCACTTTATCAATATAAACTTGCTCTACTTGATCATCTGGAATACCTAATTTTTTAGCGTATTGTGGTATTAATGATTGAAACATTGGTGATTTTAATAAATTACCCAGCATCAACGAATTAACAGTGATACCATGATCAGCAAGATCTAAGGCTAAAGATTGTGTTAACCCGACCCCTCCAAATTTGGCAGCACTGTATCCTGAATTATGTTTACTGCCCACTTTACCTGATTTTGAGTTAATTTGAATAATGCGACCTTGCGTATTGTATTTGATCATTAATTTGGCAAATTCACGTGCACATAAAAAATAACCAGTGAGATTAACATTGACTGATAACTGAAAATCATTCAATACAAAATGGGTAATAGGTGCTGCTTTTGCAACGCCTGCGCTATACACCATTAAATCAACACGCTTAAACATACTATCAACACCTTGCGCTAATTGCAGTACACTTTCTTCGTTGGTAGCATCAACCCCAAACCCTTGAGCTGAACCTGCACCATGTTTATGCTTAATTGCTTCTGCTACCTTATTTGCATTGTCAATATTCAAATCAGCAACAATAACTTTGTATCCTGCATCAGCGATACCTTTGCACAAAAACTCACCTAAAGTTTGACCGCCACCTATAACAACTGCTACTTTTTTCATTTTTATATTCCTTAATCATTTAAAATTCTAATTTCATCACCCACAAAAAGTTGCGCAGGAATTTCCCCTTTTACGTGAACAGTGCCAGGTAATTCAGCTTGGCTATTACCATCAAATCTTAATGTGATGTGACCTAATTCACGTAAGTTAACATTAGCAACTTCGCCAACCGATGTGATGTTATAAATATGATTGCCTAATTGAAGTATCTGCCCCACTTGTAATTCCAGTTTTAAATCATCATGGCTATGAACAAAACAGTAATCAGCTAAATCAGCAGGTGCACCGTTTTTAAACAGGATTAACATACCGTCAGCTAATGCTTCTTGGGCAAACTCACCAATTTGATCAATTTTTGAATGATAGATAACATTTGACATGATTAACCTTCTTATCTTTTACACTTAATACGGGATTTTTTATTTTTACCATTGCTTTAAATTAGGAGCTGATGCTCTCATCTTTAAAACAATTTATTGGTATATAAATAACGAAACCGCCCATGCTATTAATACTGTTGGTGCACCCGTTAAAAAACGGCTCACCAATACAGATGGCACGCCCACTCTCACCGTGTTTTGCTTGGCTTCAGCAAGCGATAAACCAACAGGAATAAAGTCACATGCCGCTTGTGCATTAATTGCAAACAACGCTGGCAATGCTAAATGAGGCGGAATATTGCCAAGCCCAATTTGTACACCAACCAAAGTGCCAATAACTTGGGCAATAACCGCACCGGGTCCTAAGAATGGAGAAAGCAATGGGAAAGAACAGATCAAGGCTAATATAATAAGTCCTATAGGGTTATTGGCTAACGGAACCAGCCCATGTGCAATAAGGTTGCCTAATCCAGATGCAATAATGATCCCAATTAGTGCCGATACAAACGCCATAAAAGGAAGTATTGTTTTCAGTACAGTGTCAATTGTATCTCGGCCAGCTTGGAAGAAGACAGCAACGCCCGATCCCATACCAATACCAATTTTTGCTAATAATCCATCGCTTTGTTCAGTAATTTTTTTGCGGCTGTCATAATCTTTAAATTCAGGCGATTTATTGTTTGTCGCCGGTTCGCTTACTACATCGCTTTCTTTTTCTATTAGTTTGATATTGTGAGGTTTTACTGCAGAAACATAAATATCTTCAACAATATATTGAGCCAGAGGGCCTGATTTACCTGTGGCATGAATATTGATAGTTGGTATACGATTTTTTGGGTAAATTCCGCAGCGTAATGTTCCTCCACAATCAATTACAGCAACACCAATTTCTTCTTTAGGCGGCTCGCCATCTTTAAAACCATCAATAGCTTCCCAACCTGTTAGCTCAACTAAAGTATCAACTATGGCTGGACGAGTACCTGCTGCAATATAAACAATTTTTTTACCGGCAATAACAGGAAGCTCCAAAGGTCCACCCCAACCTGCTTCGCCTTTTTCTATGTGGATAAATTTTTCCATTTTTTATATTCCTTATTTTTATTATAGATGAACTTTTCTTTCTAACTTGATGCCCATTTTTCTTTCAAAAATGGTAGTGCAAAAGTCAGTAATCCAACCTCTAAAGAAATTAGTACCTAAACCGACAAGGAAATAACTCACAGCAAGAGGACCTAAAGGTAAATTTAGGGTAGTTAAACCAGCCGCTATTCCCAAATAAACAAAAAGTTCACCAGGGTTAACGTGTGGAAAGAGTCCATTCATTGAATGGCAACTGTAAGACGAAGCTGCGTAGTAACTTGGTTTGTAAAACTCTGGCATAAAGCGCCCCAAACTTAATGTCATTGGGTTACAAAAAACAAAAGTTCCAATGAGCGGTAGTAATAAATATCTAGAAATTGGGTTACCAGCACATGCTTGCGCTAAACGTTCGATACGTTCCTGCCCTATAAATTTAATCACTGCATTCATCACTACAAGTAATGAAATTAATAATGGCAAAATGTTAGTTACCATTCCCATAAATACTTTGCCTCCTTCTTGGAATAAACCAATAAACCACTCGGCACCAAATGAAATAGCATCAATCATGTTGTCTCCTATTAAGTTAAATTTCAGGAAAATACTATCAATTCTAGAAACAAAAAACTTTTAAGATGATCACAATTTAAAATATTTTATTTCATTTTGAAAAATAATATTTCAAATAAAAAGAAATGAGAAAAGTAATAGGTTAATAAAATAGCAACGATAGTAAAAAATTAACGTTTTTTTATTGGACATTAGCCTTAAGTTGGCGTAATTTTGTCAATACGGGTATTTATTATTCACTTTAAGGAGAATATATCATGGCTAAAAGTACGACTTCTGCTAAAAAGCTACAACAAGCAGCGATTTTGTTTCCAACTGATTTAGGTCAAAAGGCATCAAAAGATATTTCTGGAGCAATGAATTCTGTTTTAGCAGATGTATTTGCTCTATATTTAAAAACCAAAAACTTTCATTGGCATGTTAGTGGCCCGCACTTCCGTGACTATCACTTAATGCTAGATGATCAAGGTGAAGAGCTATTTGCAATGACAGATCCAATTGCCGAACGTGTACGTAAATTAGGCGGTACAACACTTCGTTCAATCGGTCATATTGCTAAATTGCAAAGCATTGCTGATAACGACGCTGATTTTGTTGAGCCATCAGATATGCTTGCTGAACTTTGCCAAGATAATGTAAGATTGACAGAACGCATGCGTGTAGCGCATGATATCTGCGATAAATATAACGATACTGCTACTGCAAGTTTAATTGAAGAGTGGATTGATCAAACCGAACAGCGTGCATGGTTCTTATTTGAAGCCGGCCGAAAAGTCGACTCATCAGGACATTAATAAATAATTATTAATGATAATAATAAGAGGCATTGATTATGCCTCTTATTAAAAATATGTGGAGATTTAAGATGAGTAAAAAAATTGCTGTATTAGTAGGAAGTTTACGTAAAGACTCTTATAACTTAAAAGTAGCAAAATTTTTCCAAAAAATCGCACCACCATCACTTTCATTACAAATTATCCAAATTGGGGATTTACCTTTATATAATGAAGATATTGATACTGATGCCCCACCTGCCTCTTACACTCGTTTTCGTCAAGAAATAGCTGATTGTCAGGGCGCTATTTTTGTAACGCCTGAGTATAATCGTGGCTTACCCGCCGTTATCAAAAATGCAATTGATGTGGGTTCTCGACCTTATGGTAAAAGTATCTGGTCTAAAAAGCCTGCTGCAATTATTTCTGTTTCACAAGGTGTGATTGGTGGGTTTGGTGCTAACCATCAGCTACGTCAATCATTAGTATTTCTTGACATGCCAACATTACAACAACCTGAAGCTTATTTTGGCAGTGTAAGTGCGGCTTTTGATGATCAAGGCAATGTTACCGAAAAAAGCAAAGAATTTTTGTCATTATTTATTAATTCTTATGCTGCTTGGGTTGAAAAACTAAGCTAATTGATATACATTTACATCATCGCAGCCAAAATGACTTGGCTGTGTGTTTTATTCGGTAAATCAATTTATATTCCTCTGTAATGACATTATCTATTCCCAAGAGCGAACAAGAGCTATTAGATCGTGCACAATTAGTTGCAGGATATTCTTTTGGAGATATAGCACAATATTTAAACATTCCAATACCCGATAATTTAAATAAACAAAAAGGTTGGGTTGGTAATCTTATCGAAACTATTTTAGGTGCAAATGCGGGCAGTAAAGCTGAGCGCGATTTTGCTAATCTAGGTATCGAGCTAAAAACAATTCCCGTCGATAAACAAGGTAAACCTTTAGAAACTACCTTTGTCAGTGTTACGCCATTAATGGCTAATCATGGCGTTATTTGGGAAACAAGCCATGTAAAATATAAACTCGCCAAAGTCTTGTGGGTTCCAATTGAAGGGGAAAGAACAATTCCGCTTATTGATCGAAAAGTGGGGAAGCCTATTTTATGGACACCAACTCAAGCACAAGAACAGCAGCTTAAACAGGATTGGCAAGAATTAATGGATATGATAGCACTAGGGCAAGTTGAAAAAATTACTGCAAGATACGGTACTTATCTACAAATTAGACCAAAGGCAGCCAATGGGCAAGCGCTCACCGAAGCAATTGGTGAAAATGGTGAAATTATTTTAACTCGCCCACGAGGATTTTATTTAAAAAAAACATTTACTATGCAAATTCTAAATGCTGTTGTAAAATATCAATGATTTCTTATAAAAACTTAGCTAGCTCACTTTACTTTTTATAGCTTATTAAGAATTGTTTTTTTAATACAAACCATTAATGCTCGAAACATCAATAACTTCCAATTTTATTTGAAAATAAATTAAGAAATATCAAGCATTAAAATTTTTGAGTTTCTTTGGTAATTATAGAGCTGTTTCTTTTTAATTGGCAAATCATCCACTTCAGCTGGATAGAATCCTTTTTCTCTAAACCAGTGAATGCTACGTGTCGTTAAGACAAATATTTTTTCTAATCCTAAATTATTAGCTGTTTCGACTATTTTTTCTATTAATAAATCACCACGAGACGAATTGCGATACTGTGGGTGAATAGCAACGCAAGCCATTTCACCCATTTTTTCTTCTGGATAAGGATAAAGCGCTGCACATCCAATTGTCATGTTATCACGTTCAATAATAGTAAATTTGTCAATCTCAATCTCTAATTGTTCACGTGAGCGTTTGACTAAAATACCTTGTTCTTCAAGTGGGCGAATAAGCTCTAAAATTCCCCCTATATCATTAATCGTTGCTAAGCGAATCTGCTCAGAATGCTCCATAGAAACTTGTGTTCCAATCCCATCACGCGAAAATAATTCTTGTAAAATAGATCCATCTAGCAAATAACTGACTAAATGACTTCGTCTTACTCCGTTACGGCATGCTTTCGCCGCGGCTCGTAAAAAGCGTGATTCGCTCGATAAATGTTTTCCTTGTTGCTCTTTTTGATTGACATAATTGTCAGCGTCAATAGGATAAAGATCAGTGATAACCAGACCATGCTCATCTAAAACACCTTGCTCAGCACAAAAACTGATTAATTTATCCGCTTTTAAGCGAATAGCAACTTCAGCAGCAACATCTTCTGACGCTAAATTAAAACTTTCACCAGTAACCGATACCCCAACAGGCCCCAATAGTACAATAGATCCTCGCGCTAATTGCTGTTCAATAGCCTCTTTGTTAATACGGCGAATTTTGCCTGTATGACAATAATCAACGCCATCGTCAATCCCCAAAGGTTGCGCAATAACAAAGTTACCACTGACAACACTAATGTGAGCTCCTTGTAACGGTGTGTTATTTAAGCTCATAGATAAACTGGCTGTAATATTAAGCTGCAATAACCCAGTAACTTGCTTAATAATATCTAGCGTGATTGCATCAGTGATGCGAGTATTTTTATAGTATTTAGGTTTAATATTATAATTTTTAAGGGACTCGTCAATTTGGTTGCGTGCGCCATTGACAATAACAAGTTTAATACCAAGGCTGTAGAGTAAGCCAATATCATTGATAATACTTGAATAATTATTACTTTTTAATACTGCACCTGTAAGCAAAATTACAAACGTTTTGCCATGATGTGCATTAATATACGGTACCGAATGTCTTAATCCATCAACTAATTCAGTGGTACGTTCTTTCATTTTCACACCGCCCAAAATGAATATTTATTCATATTTTATGTATTTTTATTTATTTTTAATTTAATAGCAAGATATTTTTATAAATATTTGTAAGAGTAATTTTTATGAAGATATAAGCCAAGTGCTCATATGGTGATATTTAATAAAGATATGAAAGGTCAGAAGATAGGGGTTTAATCGCCAGCTAAATAAGGAGCATGCTATTGCTTCCATGCTCCTGATATAAAATACTGGCTATTTTTTAACTACAAATAAGATTAATTATAATCAATTATTTTGTTTTCTATTCATGAAGCTTGTGATTTATATTTTCGTAAAATCAATCACCTTTTTAAAACGATAAAAAATAATTGAGCCAAATATGACACTTAATAATGCGATAAAAAAGTCAATTAAAATAGCATAACTTACATTGATCATGGTTAATTTGGGTACGATAAGTGGTATAACTACAAACGCTAATCCACTGAAAGTATACATACAACCGACAGCAAGACCTTTACGAGTTGGAAACATTTGTTGCATCACAACCAAAGTTAATTGTAGCACACCCCCTGCAGCAGTAAATCCCATGCCAATTGCAGCTATAACACACATTACTGGCGAGATATGAAAATAAAAAATAATTAATACCAACGCAGATAAAGCAGGCAAAATAATGATACAAAAGATTGGTTTTAATAAATGTTTTACAACAAAAGCAGTAACAAATACAGAAATAATCGATGCTACGCTATAATAACTTATAAGCTGTTTAGCATCAATATCACTCATATTAACACCTTTAATAGCTATAGTCGGCAGCCATTGCAAAATAATGACAAATGTGGCTGTTGTTGTAAATCCCATCAAAATCAATAAAATACCTTCACAGCCAAATGCAGGATTAGATTTAAAATAATTTACTTCCCCTTGGTATCCTTTAATTACTGTATCTTTATGAGGAAATTGTTTTGGCAATAATAAGCCATTAATGACTAAATAAGCAGTAAAACCAAGAAATGCCCAACCATACCATATTTGATTGGCATAAAAGAAAGTAGCAATTAATGGAAGAATTAGGGTGCCAATAGAAATAAATGCTTTTATTAGTACACTTGCCGAACCCGCTGAGCGAGGAAAACATTCAGTCAGTGCAGGCATTGAACCTGTATCTAAAAAAGAGTTGCCAACCCCAATAGCAATTGCTAAACAATATGCAATATTAATATTAGTGCAAAAAATCATTCCAATAAAGAAGATAGCGTAACAAGTCATACCAAGATAAATAAATAACTTTCTGCCAAACTTATCGGATAGCACACCACCAACAAACATTAAACATATCTTGCCAATGCCTATACCTGATGCAACATAACCAAGCCCAACTATATCAGTATTTAATTGCTGTGAAAGCGATTGAGAAAATTGCATAATCACAATTAATGCAATGCTTTGAATAATATAGTTAGCATAAATAGATCCAACAATTCCATAAGAATTGACTTTTTGATTATCCATGTGTCGTGCTCCATATGTACAACATAACATTTTAACTTTATTTAAATATATAATTATTAATCAAAAATATAGCCAGTATAAATTTGTTGCTTAACTTGTACCTTCTTTATTCCTAATTGGCATTATCCTTGTCCTGAAGAACAAGGCTTTGCTATTTTTTAGATAGAATAGCAAAAGTTTAATTAAGATATAAATTTATATAGAATTCTTTATTAAATTGATTATTTGCTTTTATTAAACAACACCACTTTTTAGGTAATATTTTGGCTAAATTTAACGCTTAAGCATTTCAAGGATTTTCGTGAGAACCAAGTTTTCATCTTGATCAACATTGACCTCATAATGTGCAGCATCATGATATAAAGGTAGTCTTTCAGTTAATACCTTTTCCAGTTCATCAAAAATAGACAAACCTGTTAGTGATGGGCGCTGAGCAACATTAGGATCTTTCATTAAACGCGCTGCCAGTGTTGCTGCAGGTGCTGATAAAAAGATAACCGTGCCATTTTGTTTCATAAAATCTCGGTTATGCTCAGCTAATACCATTCCTCCACCAGTTGCAATAACATGATTTGGTTTAGCTATATCAACAAGTACTTGGCTTTCTCTTGCTCTGAATCCTTCCCAACCTTCTTTTTCAACAATTTCAGCTACTGTTTTTTGAGTGGTGTCAAATAAATGCTTGTCAGTATCAACAAAAGAAAACGATAACTTGTCAGCTAACATTTTTCCCATTGTTGTTTTACCCGCAGCTCTAGCACCAACTAAAAAAATTGTTTTATTCATATTGGGTTCTGCCCTTTTAGATTTACAGAATATAGTCACCATGCTAGTGATTCACATTTGTTTTTGCAATATATTTTTACACATTATCGGTACAATTGAAAAAATATTTATTTTTCAATAAATTAACTAAAATTTTTTAACTTAAATTTGTAAATTAAAATTTACATTATTTGTAAATATACTCTATTAGGATCCTAAAATAATCTTGGTTAAGTTAATTAGCATAGTTTTTCTAAACCTCGGAAATAAAGCTCTGTGGCAATTGATTGATGTAGTCGCCATTGAATGATGTCAAGCTCTGGATTTACCTTTTTAAACTCTTCATATGTCATAAAATAGCGAATAGTATTACTACCAACACGATCATTGATGCTATTAATGATAAGATTAATTTTTTCGTTTCGAAGCTTTTTTAGCTCTTGCATAGCCGTTATAATGAATTTGGGCACAGGTGTTATACCTTTTTCCCAATCAAGCCATGTATTTGTATCTGTTTTACCAATATATTCGCTTGCTTCTGACACTTTTATCATAAGAAAACGACGATACGCTTGCAATTCTACGCTAGTCATAAATACTCCTTATTATAATGCTTTTGATCTATCCACTTAATGTGCTAATTTTTATTAAGCTAATTTATTAATGCAGAGAGTTATTAATTACTAACCTAATGATAAAATCATAAAAAAACACAGCTAATTCCAATGTCGTTAGATGTGTTTATCTGTTGAGTAATTATTTTCCGGCTAAAGCATCAATTACAGATTGTTTTGCTCGTTCAGAAAGATCTTTTCCTGTCCAAATTTTAAATTGAGCATTTGCTTGACCAATAAACATTTCACGCCCTGATATTGATTCCCAGCCCGCTTTTTCTGCTTCTTGTCTAAATCGAGTATTGTATGGTGTATAGACAATATCATACGCCAAGCCTTTCCCTTTAAACCAAGCCTGTTCATAAGGCGTCTGATCTTCAAATCTACCTTGCATACCTAATGGGGTAGAATTAATAATAATTTGTGCTTCAACTTGGCTGCGTTCTTCCCAAGCTATTGCTTTTAGATTGAACTCTTTTGCTAATGCTTTGGCTGAGTCGAGCATAATGTCTGTCACAGTAATTTCGGTATAACCAAGGTCTTGCAATCCAACAACAGCAGCACGTGCTGCGCCTCCCGCTCCTAGTAATAAAACTTTTTTATATTCAACAGGTAATTTCTTTTGTTCCAGTGGCTGCATAAAGCCAACAATATCCGTATTATCGCCACAAAGCTTATCGCCATTCCAATAAACTAAATTAGCTGCCCCTGCTTTTTTGACATGCTCAGTTACTTCGTCTAAATAAGGAATAATAGCCTGCTTATGTGGAATAGTGACACATAACCCTCTAATATTTAATAGTCTTACTGATTTAAATAGTGTTGATATTTCTTCAGGTGGCGTAGCAAAAGGCACTAAAACGGCAGGAATACCATAATCTTGAAATGATGTAGTATGAATAAGAGGACTCATACTATGCCCTAACGGATAACCGATAATGCCGTATATACTATATGGCGTGAACTGGCTCATACAATCTCCTTGAAAATTAGATCTAATAGATAAAAGCGATAATTAATAGTATTAAACCATATTTATCATAAAATTAAACGGTTTTTATATTTATCTAAATTAACCTTAGCCATAATAGTGTTATCACAACAATTATTATTTATTTGTTAATAATTATTTGGATAATGATCTTATTTTTACACTTAAATAAGATAATGCTTGAGAATTTGTGTATAACAGCGTATACTTCGCTACCTCATTATTATGGGTGTAGTGTGAGAGGTTAGACTGCTTCTCAGATAGAACTGCAGCAAACTAAAAGCCTGACGAGGTTAATTCCATTAACATATTACGCCCAGGGCTTAAGCATTGAAATTTCGGAGAATTATTGACATGTCACGAGTATGCCAAGTAACAGGAAAAGGCCCTTTAGTAGGAAATAATCGTTCTCATGCGATGAATGCTACTAAACGTCGTTTTCTACCAAACCTTCAAACTCACCGTTTCTGGATTGAGAGTGAAAAACGTTTTGTAAAATTGCGTGTATCTGCTAAAGGTATGCGTACTATCGATAAAAAGGGTATTGATGCGGTTTTAGCTGAACTTCGTGCCCGTGGTGAAAAGTACTAATAAGGAAACCATATCATGGCAAAAGGTGTACGCGAAAAAATTAGATTAGTTTCTTCTGCTGGTACAGGTCATTTTTATACCACTAGCAAAAATAAAAGAACTATGCCTGAAAAGATGGAGATCAAAAAGTATGATCCTGTTGTTCGTCAGCATGTAGTTTATAAAGAAGCTAAAATTAAATAGTTTTAGATAAATAAAAAACCCAGCAAATGCTGGGTTTTTTATTTTCTTTTCTATACATAACCATCATAACTATCAATATCTGCCTACCAACTTATTACCCATACTTGCATGTTAGCCTGCCTTTTTTACTATTTTAAATTAAGAATAACTTAAGCCCAAAATCATACAACTGATAGCAATTAAGATGGTTAGCTATTTAAAAGCACTCCTTGAAAAAATAAAAAAGCGCCAGTTGTTAACGGCGCTTTTGTCAGTAAACAAATAACTCTATTTCAAATATTGTTGTTCATAGGCTCTTGCTTTTTTGTCATCAAAAACATGTTCCCAGCGAGCTATAACAATTGCAGCTAATGCATTGCCAACCACATTAACAACCGTTCTACCCATATCTAAAATACGCTCTACCCCCATAATATAACCAATCCCTTCAAGGGGAATGCCAACACTGCCAAGGGTTGCGGATAACACAAGGATTGAAGCACCTGGTACTCCTGCTATACCTTTAGAAGCTATCATTAAGGTAATGACAACTATAATTTGATCTAAAATAGTTAAATCAATATGGAATAATTGGGCTAGAAAGATGACTGTAATACTTTGATAAAGCGTTGAGCCATCAAGATTAAATGAATAACCAGTTGGAATAACGAAACTTGTAATTGATTTTGGTGCACCATATGACTCCATTTTTTCAATAATTTTCGGTAATGCTGTTTCAGAGCTTGCAGTTGAAAATGCGATAACCAGTTCTTCTTTCAATATTTTTAGCAGTGTGAAAATATTAAAATGACAAATTTTACAAACAAGACCAAGTACCACTAATGTAAATATAATCATCGCTGAATAAACAGTTAGAATCAGTTTAAGTAGTGGTAATAAAGATTCAAAACCATATTTGGCAACTGTCACAGTAATGAGAGCAAATACACCAATTGGGGCATAACGCATAATCATGTTAGTAACTTTAAACATTGTGTCAGAGATAACCTTTAAGAAAAATACAAAAGGCTCGCGCTGTTTATCTGGTAACGACATTAGACCTAAGCCGAAAAAGACACAGAAAAAGATAACAGGCAATATAGCTCCATCAGCCATTGCTTTAAAGATATTTGCAGGAATCATATCAAGAATCATGACAATTAAGCCATGAGGTTTTCCACTTAATTCTTCAGCAGCCTTTGCATATTTGCTCACATCTGCTGTTGCAAGTGTTGAAGAGTCAATTCCCGCTCCCGGCGCAAAAATATTTCCCCAGCAAAGACCTAATAAGATAGCAATCGTGGTAATAATCTCAAAATAAAGTATTGTTTTTAGACCTAATGTCCCTAATCGTTTCGAACCACCAATACCAGCAATACCTAAAGTTAATGTACTAAGTATAATAGGCAAGACAATCATTTTAATTAAACGAATAAAAATATCGCCCGCTGGTTGGAAAATGTTGACTATCGAAAATTGATAATAAGAGTGTAAAGGGTGGCTAGGAGTAGAGAGTTCAAATAAATAAGCCCCCACCGCTATCCCTAAAATTAATGCAATCAAAATCTGCCATGCAAGATTAGTTAAGACTTTTTTTATTGAGAAAGACATGTAATTCTATTCCTTTTCACGATATTGGAAAACAAAAAAGGACTAGCAATACCGACTAATCCTTTTTTGTAATTAAAAATTATTATTCAGATTCTTGAGTGGAATCATCACTATCGTAAGCATCTTGAGATAATTCTGATTCAACTTCATCTTCCGTTTCAGCAATTCGCTGCAGTCCAACAACTTTTTCGTTTTCGGCTGTTCGAATCAGGGTTACACCTTGAGTATTTCGACCAACAATACTTACTTCAGATACTCGAGTACGCACTAAAGTACCTGCATCAGTAATCAGCATGATTTGATCGGTTTCTTCAACCTGTACTGCACCAACAACTGCACCATTTCGTTCGCTCACTTTAATAGATATCACTCCTTTAGTTGCGCGTGATTTAGTTGGGTATAACTCTTTCTCAGTACGCTTACCATAACCGTTTTGAGTTGCTGTTAGTATTGCACCATTTCCTCGAGGAACTATCAGTGATACGACTTTGTCATCGCCCTCTAACTTAATACCTCGAACGCCCGTCGCGGTTCGCCCCATGCAGCGAACTTTATTTGCTGGGAATCGAACAACTTTACCATTTGCAGAGAACAACATAATATCTTCTGTATTAGAGATTTGAGAAACTTCATCATCATTCTCAATCTCATCAACAATGGCATCATCATTAAGTTCTTCATCATCAACGGTATCAGACGTTTCATTACTCGTTAAATCAACGCCAATTAGCTCGTCATCATCACGTAAGTTAATCGCAATAATCCCCCCACTTCGAGGGCGACTAAATTCAATTAATGACGTCTTCTTAACGGTACCTTGCGCTGTTGCCATAAATACGCAATGTTCATCATCAAATTCTCTAACTGGTAGAATTGCGGTAATGCGTTCATTTTCTTCAAGCGGTAATAAATTAATTATTGGGCGCCCTCGCGAACCACGACTAGCTTCAGGAAGTTGGTAAACTTTCATCCAATACAATCTGCCACGGCTAGAGAAGCAAAGAATAGTATCGTGAGTATTAGCAACTAATAATTTTTCAACAAAGTCTTCTTCTTTAATTTTAGTTGCCGATTTACCTTTACCACCACGACGTTGAGCTTCATAATCTGAAAGCGGCTGATATTTGACATAACCTTGGTGCGAAAGCGTAACAACGACATCTTCTTGAGCTATTAAGTCTTCAATATTGATATCTGCACTGCTTGCCGTAATTTCAGTTCGCCTTGCATCTTGAAATTGGTCACGAACACTTTCTAGTTCTTCGCGAATCACTTCCATTAGGCGTTCTGAACTAGCTAAGATGCGCAATAACTCACCAATTTGAACTAATAGATCTTTATATTCATCAAGAATTTTTTCGTGTTCTAGGCCTGTTAAACGATGTAAACGAAGATCTAATATAGCTTGTGCTTGTGCCTCTGATAGGTAATAGTGCTCTTGGCAAATACCAAATTCTGGTGCTAAATCTTCAGGGCGAGCAACATCATTACCCGCCTTTTCAAGCATTGCAGCAACATTACCTAATTGCCAAGCTTGCGCTAATAATTTCGTTTTTGCTTCGCTAGGCGTTGATGCAGCTCGAATAAGTTCAATCACAGGATCAATATTAGCAAGTGCTATCGCTAAACCTTCTAATACATGAGCACGCTCACGAGCTTTACGTAATTCGTATATTGTTCGACGTGTTACTACTTCTCGACGATGAAGGACAAAAGCTTCAATCATGTCACGTAAGTTTAAAAGCTTTGGTTGACCTTTATGTAAAGCAACCATATTGATACCAAACGAAACTTGTAATTGAGTCAACGAGAAAAGATTATTTAATACAACTTCACCAACCGCATCTCGCTTGATTTCAATAACAATACGCATACCATCTTTGTCAGATTCGTCACGTAATGCTGAGATGCCTTCTACTTTTTTATCTTTAACTAATTCTGCGATTTTTTCAATCAATTTTTTCTTATTAACTTGATATGGGATCTCGTGGACTATAATGGTTTCCCGCCCACTATGATCATCGACTTCAATTGTCGCTTTAGACCGAATATAAATAATGCCACGACCTGTACGATAAGCATTTTCAATGCCTTTACGGCCATTAATTAATGCTGCGGTTGGAAAGTCTGGCCCATGAATATACTCCATTAAACCATCAACCGAAATATTTTCATCTTCAATAAAAGCTAGGCAACCATTAATAACTTCAGAGAGATTGTGTGGAGGAATATTTGTTGCCATACCAACAGCAATCCCTGAAGAGCCGTTAATTAATAAGTTTGGGATACGAGTCGGTAATACATCGGGGATCATTTCTGAACCATCATAGTTAGGTGAAAAATCAACTGTTTCCTTATCAAGATCAGTCAATAACGCCCCAGCAAATTTTTGCATCCGAATTTCGGTATAACGCATTGCCGCTGCTGAATCACCATCAACAGAACCGAAGTTTCCTTGACCATCAACCAACATATAACGTAATGAAAATGGCTGAGCCATCCGCACAATTGTATCATAAACAGCTGAATCACCATGTGGATGGTATTTACCGATAACGTCCCCAACAACACGAGCTGATTTTCGATAAGGTTTATTCCACTCATATCCCGCTTCATGCATAGCAAATAAAACACGCCTATGAACAGGCTTTAAGCCATCTCGGACATCAGGTAAAGCACGTCCAACAATAACAGACATTGCATAGTCAAGATAAGAGGATTTTAGTTCATCTTCAATATTAACGGGGGTTATTTCTTTGGCTAATTCGGTCATAACACCATGTTCTCTTATTAATTTAAGTCATCATAACAGGCTATAATATAGCATAAAAACGCTATTAATGCAGAACTAAACTGTTTTTATTTCAACTTATTCGCTATGAATAAACAATGTATTTTCAATTAATTGGCATAAGCAATTTAAAATCATTGCGTGCATTTCATATGCCATCACTTTGTTGTAAGATGGGACTCTTATTTCAATATCATTTTGCCCAAGCAAACCAATAACTTCGCCTCCATCAAAAGCAGTTAAAGCGACAATTTTCATGTCTTTAATTACTGCCTCTTGAACGGCTCGAATAATGGCTCTGCTATTTCCTTGGCACGTTGCTATAATTAAAACATCACTTTGCTGCCCTAATGCTTGAATTTGGCGAGCATAAATTTCTTCATGGTTGGCAATCGCACTTAATAAAACATTGTCCGATACAAGAGCTATTGCAGGAATGCTTGGTCTTTCGATATTAATACTGGTGATCAAACGCGAAGTAAAGCTTTGTACATTAGCAGCAGATGGGCCATTACCACAGCTCATTATTTTATTGCCATTAAGTAAACTCTCAACAATAATATTTGCTGCTTTTTCAATAGAATAACCAAGTGATTCTGCCATCACAATTTGAGTTTGAATACTTTCAGTAAAATAATTTTTAATTAAATCTTGCACGCTTTCACCCAAAAATTAAAATGCGTTAATAATCCATTTTTGACTTTTACCTGTAATAGCAAAAACATCAAACCTAAACTCTGTATCTTCAATATTTAAATTTTGCGTTATCATCCATTGCTGAGCAGCTTGCTTTATTTTATTTTGCTTATTTAACGTCACAGTCGTTTCAGCATGGCCAAAATTGGCATTTTTTCTATAACGTACTTCAATAAAAACAAGGCATTTACCATCTAGCATAATTAAATCAAGTTCACCAAAGCGAAATTGGGCATTATAGGCCAGAAGTTTGAGTCCTTGCTTAAGTAGGTATTGGCAAGCAATATTTTCATAATACTCACCAATTTGTTTTTTATTCGCTTTTCGAATCAGAGTTAGCTCCGCTATAAATGTATTGCTGCCAAGAGAGTGAGCGAGTCACTTCACATTGATCACTTGTTGATAATTTACCAGTCATACCATCTAGAAAATTGAGTTGATATGAATTGAGTTGATTAAATCGATTGGTAAGCCTCCACGCATCAATCCCCATGGCATATAAACGCATTAACGAATAATCTTTCTGAACATTGCTAGGTATCTTTGTATTCACATTATCCTTTTGAATCATAGGAATTTCAGCATATTCAGTTTTATTCATATCATAATAAAAATCATCAGAAGCATTAGCAACATGGCTTTTTGAGCTTGAATAAAGCATGACAGCAGATGAGTTACCAATATTCTTATTAGCGCCCATATCAAGCATTGGTTTTATCAACGTCAATTCATCATATGATGCGTAAATGTAAATAGCATCAAACCCAGCCGATATCATTTCACCTGATGATACTTCATCATTCGAAATAGGGCTTCCCGCAAGGCTAATACCGACATTGTGATTCATATTAGCACTTAGTGTTTTAGCGTTACCAAAATATTGTACGTAAGCTTGTGAACTATTTGCCGACAGTTGTGCCCATTGTGCTGCAAAGCTTTGCGCAACACGCCTTCCCAAATCATTTTGAGGCACTAATACCAGTGGTTTTATTTTATTTTGGGAATAAATATGGTCAGCTGCATCTTTTGCTTCATCTTCTGGAGATAAAGCAAAAAAACACATTTTATTAGCAGAAGTAGTTGTTTTATCAACTTTGTTCAAGGCTAAAACAGGGATAGCAGGCGCTAGCTCTTTTATTTTAGTTACTTCATTTTTTAATAAAGGACCGACAATTAATTCAACATGTTGTTCCTGTGCTTGCTGGATTAAAGCATCCATAGGAGCGCTAGTTGTATCGACTACAATTACATTTTGTTGCGGTTCTTGTGGAAAAAACTTTATAGCATCAATGTAACCTTGACGAATAGTTTCACCAAATATACGAGAAGAACCACTTAATGGTAACAATAAAGCAACCTTTTTTCCATTAGCATCAACTGCAAGCGTTTGTTCACCAGTCAATATTGATATAATTTCTTTAGCTGGATGATCAGGGTATTGTATAGCCCAATTATTAATGGCTTGTTTTAATAATTGCTTTTGATTTTGAGATTTTGTAGCAATTGTGTCTGGCGTATCATCATCTTGTGGAACAGGTACATCATTATTTTGTTGATAAGCATATGCCAAATCAATCCAACCTTGTAATGTAATGTCATCTTCACCCACTAAAACTTTACCAATTTTATCAGCCTTTAACTTACTAAAAAAATTCCATGTACTGTTTAATAGTTGCCTTTTTTCAGTTTCAGATACATATTTTTCTAATTGAAGATAATCATGAGCTTGGGCATTAATATCTTTACTATTTATATCTAAGCCTAATTTTATCATATAATAGCGATATAGCTGTGAGTTATTCAAATCAACAATCGTTAATTGATTAAGGTCAAATGGACGCCTTTTTTTTACAGCAATTTCACCTTGTGATAATAATTTTTCTTCTTTCTGTTCAGCATTAAGATCGGAAGGTAAATTTGATAATAATGTGTTTGCTTGTGTCAATTTATTTTCTTTTATTAGGGCTCGAATAGCTAATAATTGCCAATTAACTTTCACAGAGCCAGAACTATTATCTGCTTGTGATAAATAATAACTAGAATTTTTGTTATTATCAAAGCTAAGTGATTGCTTTGATGTTTCAAAAGTACATCCTGCCAAAAATGTAAATAGTGACATAATTAACATAATATAAAAGGAGCGTTTTAAATTCATACCCATTCTCTTGTAAGTTGTTATCCCCAAATTCGTTGTACATGAACGGTCACTTCTTCTCGATCATGATAAAGCTGCTTAGCCTGAATTTGTACATTGATTTTTTTATTATTTAATTCATCGTTTAACAATTGTAAACTTTGTTTTACTTCTTCATAACGCTTTTTCATTGGTAGTTTGAGGTTAAAAATAGCCTCTCTGCACCAGCCATTAATCAGCCATTTGGCTATTAATTCAGTTACCTTGGCTGGTTTTTCAACCATATCACAAACCAACCAGTAAATATTATGCTTTTTAGGCACAAATTTGAAGCCATCTTCACGATAATGTTTAACTTGCCCTGTTTCCATTAGTTTTTCATTCATAGCCCCATTATCAATGGCATAAACCATCATACATCTTTTAACCAACTGATAAGTCCAACCACCAGGACAAGCACCTAAGTCAACCGCATTCATCCCCCCCTTTAAACGCTCATCCCATTCTTCATAAGGAATAAAAATATGAAAAGCTTCTTCTAATTTTAGTGTAGAACGGCTTGGCGCATCAGTTGGAAATTTTAGTCTAGGAATGCCCATATAAAAAGGTGAATTATTTTGGCTTAGCGAATAACCAACATAACAGCTATTATTATTGATAAAAAATAAGTGAATTACAGGTCTTAATGGATTTTGGACTTTTAATAAAATACGTTTACTGCGCAATGCTTGGCGAAGGGGAACAGTAAATTTTCGGCAAAATCCAGAAAGCACTTTGCCTTCATTTGAATCGGCAACTTCAACACGCAAATCGCCAGCTTTATCGATAAGACCAGCTAATGCATCAATAATAGGAGAAATTCGATCATTTGTCGGCAAATCTGTTAATAAATCGCCCGATACAAACATTTGTCTTGCAAAAATTAATGTTCGAAAAGCTAAATCTTTTATTATCAATTGTGCATCACTATCTTGATAACATTCAAAGACAACATAGCCACTGCTTTCTCTCACTTTTGCATAGCCGTATATTTCTTTTTTTGCTGCTCTATCGGTAATTTCTGCTGCACACTCTTTTTCAAATCCACAGCGACAATATAAAATAATTTTATTTAGTTTTTGCATATTGTAATTTTTACTCTTTCAACAAAAGCTATAAATAACAGCAATTTTAATCGGATTGAACATTATCGGTATATAAAGGAGCATCTCCCTTTGGGCGAGTTTTAAATCGCCGATGTAACCACATATATTGTTCTGGTGCTTTTAAAATTTCTTGCTCAATGACTTTATTCATAAAAGTAGCAGCACGTACATCATCATCTATTGGATAACCTTCCAGTTCTGAGGTAACGTAAACTGTGTAGTGACCATCCTTTTCACGTTTTGGCGTAAAGGGAATAATTGCAGGCTGACCTAATTTAACTAATATGCGAGTTCCCACCGTTGTTGCCACTTTTTCAACTGAAAATAGTGGTGCAAATACGCTATTTTTAGGACCATAATCGTGGTCAGGCGCATACCACAACAGCTCGCCATTTTTTAGTGCACGAATCATCCCTTTTGTGTTATGACGGTCTAGCATATATTTATTTGACTTGAGCCGACCTTTAAGTTGAACATAATCCATGACCGGATTATCATTGGGTCGATAAACACCTACACCAGGATGGCTCATTCCTAAAATACGAGCACCTAATTCCAAAGTTAAAAAATGAATGCCAATAAGCAAAACACCTTGGCCTGATTGTTGCACTTTTGTAATGTTAAAGTCGCCAACAATAGAAACATATTTCGCAAGCCGTTTATCTGACCAAAACCAAGCCATACCTGTCTCAAAAATAGCCAAGCCAGTCGAAATAAAATTTTCACGCAACATCTGCTCTCGTTCTTGTTGCGATTTTTTTGGAAAACAGAGCTTAAGATTTTGCCTTGCTGTTTCTTTACGTTTTCCGATCAGTCGCATTGAAAGTAAACCTAGTCCTTTACCAATTTGGTAAATAACTGGGTAAGGTAATAAAACAGTTACATATAAAACGCCGATACCAAACCACGTTAACCAATAACGAGGGTGCAGTAACCGTTTAGTAAAAATAGGGCGAATTTCCTGATTTGGGCTCATAGTAAGATCAAATAGCTATTTAAACAGTAGTAGATTATTATATACCATATCTTGATTTGCGAAGCAGAAAATAAAATACTTACATTTAAATAAATACTTCCTTTAATTTTTGTTTTGAGTAAAAATGATAATTTAAAATAAACATTAGGAAATAATTTGATTAATCCCTAATATTTATTTTCTCATTTTTATTTAGTAATAAAACATACACAAAATGTATCTATTTCCTAAAAATTCTTTACCAAGCTTTAAACTGCAACAGGGGCTTTAATCGCTGGGTAAGGATCATAATCCATAATTTCAAAGTCCTCAAAATTATAATCAAAAATTGTTGAAGGTTTACGTTTAATCATTAATTTTGGTAATACTTTTGGCTCACGACTTAATTGTAAATGGGCTTGTTCCATATGATTTGAATAAAGATGTGTATCACCACCGGTCCACACAAAGTCCCCCACTTGTAAGTCACATTGCTGTGCGATCATGTGAACTAACAAAGAATAGCTTGCAATATTAAACGGCAACCCTAAAAATACGTCACAAGAACGCTGGTACAGCTGACAAGAAAGCTTACCATTTGCAACATAAAATTGGAAAAAAGCATGGCACGGTGCTAATGCCATTTTGTCTAATTCACCGACATTCCAAGCAGAAACAATCATACGTCTAGAGTCAGGATCATTTTTAATTTGCTCAATTAACTGCGAAATTTGATCTATTTGACGACCATCATCAGCACCCCATGCTCGCCACTGTTTACCATATACAGGACCTAAATCACCATTTTGATCAGCCCA
Source organism: Gilliamella sp. Nev5-1 (assembly GCF_001690895.1). NCBI lineage: Bacteria > Pseudomonadati > Pseudomonadota > Gammaproteobacteria > Orbales > Orbaceae > Gilliamella > Gilliamella sp. Nev5-1. The sequence continues at coordinate 97,169 of NZ_LZHO01000088.1, forward strand.
TTCATCCCAAATAGTTACTTTATTGTCTTTTAAATAGTTAATATTTGTGTCACCCTTCAAAAACCAAAGTAATTCATGAATAATTGAACGTAAATGGCATTTTTTAGTCGTCACAAGGGGAAAGCCTTCTTGTAAATTAAATCTCATTTGATGACCAAAAATAGATAGCGTTCCTGTGCCTGTTCGATCTGACTTAGAGGTACCCTCATCTAAAATTTTTTGCATTAACGCTAAATATTGTTTCATCGTATTTTTGCCTTCTTGTTAAATCTATACGCAAGTAAGATCATTAAAATGCCACCAATAATCATTGGTAAACATAGAATTTGCCCCATACTAAAAATATTTAAAAATAAACCTAATTGCTCATCTGGCTGTCTAAAAAATTCTATAACAAATCTAAATAAACCATAGCAAAGCAAAAATAACCCAGATACAGCCCCCGTTGGTCTTGGTTTTCGAATAAAAATATTTAAGATAATAAACAGCACAACACCTTCAAATAGCATTTCGTAAAGCTGCGATGGATGTCTTGGTAAAATACCATCTAACTGAGAATATAGAGAAAACCATTCTGGATGAGTCTGAACATACATAAAATCGGCATGCGAGGAAGCTGGAAATAGCATGCCTATAGGCGAATCAGTTACTCGTCCCCAAAGCTCCCCATTAATAAAATTACCAAACCGCCCAAACATCAGACCAATAGGAACTAGAGGAGCAACAAAATCGCCTACTTGCATAAAACTTTTATTTGTCTTTTTAGCAAAAATAGCAATAACACAAACAGCGCCAATTAAGCCACCATGAAAAGACATACCTCCTTCCCAGACTTTAAATAAAATCACAGGATCTTTAATAAAAGCATCAAGGTTATAGAAGAACACATAACCTAACCGCCCACCAATAAAAAGGCCTAAAAATCCCCAAAATAATAAATTTTCAACTTGCTGTGATGTCCATTGGCTATTCGGTTTATTTGCTCTGCGTTTAGCCAAGTAAAGAGCACCGAGTACCCCAAATAAATACATAGCACCATACCAATGAAGTGATATAGGTCCAATAGAAAAAACTATCGGATCAAAATTAGGAAAGTGTAAATATTGATTCATTTTTTAATACGCTTTTTGTTTTTTCGTTTATGAGCAAAGAAGTTAAACCGTTTCTTTTTTGAAACATTAGTCATCGGGGGTGCAATTTCAGATTGTATAGTAAACACAGGTAAAGAAAATTCCTTCATTGCCTTTCTATAAACATCTCTTTTAAAAGCAATAACCTGACGAATAGGGTACCAATAACTTACCCATCTCCAATCATCAAATTCAGGTGTTGAAGACATATTGAGATTAATTGCTGACACATCAGATATCAATTCTAATAAGAACCACTTCTGCTTTTGACCAATACAAACTGGCTGATTTTCCCAACGGATCATCCTTTTGGGTAGTTTGTATCGCAACCAACCATTAGTAACAGATAAAATCTTCACATCTTTTGACGATAAACCAACTTCTTCATTTAATTCACGAAACATTGCCTGTTCAGGCGTTTCGTTTATTTTTATTCCGCCCTGAGGAAACTGCCAAGAATTTTGCCCATATCGACGAGCCCAAAGTACTTGACCATACCTGTTGCAAATAACTATTCCTACATTTGGACGGTAGCCATCATTATCGATCACTGACTACCTCAAAAAAATTATTTTTAATACCTAAATTGTTTCATACATGTGGCAATAAATAAATAAAAAAATGAATTAATCATGTAAATATATCTTTATATAAACTATATAATAGTTCATAAAAAGTTTGCTCAACAAAGTTACCTAATTTACCAACCCGCAAACTACTAGCGAGGATGTCGGTCAGCATAAAACTGTAGTTTTATTCACGTCGGTATTAAGCCAAACTTAGTAACCCCTGCCATCATTAAAATTTTTTCATCTCAATTAGGGAAAAACCTTTTATAACCAGTTGATGAACTAACAATCAACGTACTCTAAGTAAAAAGCTATTAGTATAATAACTGTCTTTTAACATTTGATATTTTTCATGCGCCGAAAATTGTGTCACAACATTAAACGGCTTATTAAAGGCAATTAGTGAACTCATTTCATTCCAACATCAATTCAACATCAACTTATCATCTTCAATCCGTTATTCTTCGGACTATCCGCTCTAGATATTACTATACAAATCAGAGCTCCATTAAATAAAATACCAAACGTAAAAAAGCCCAGCATCGCTGCTGAGCTTCACTAAATTTAAAAGTCTGGCGGCACCCTACTCTCACATGGGTAATACCCACACTACCATCGGCACTACGGCGTTTCACTTCTGAGTTCGGCATGGGGTCAGGTGGGACCACCGCGCTATTACCGCCAGACATATCCTGTCTTCTCTTCTCTCAATTACCATGTATTATCTCATATCCACAGCAATTGCTCAATCCGGAACAAACTGCTCTCTCATTTATTAAACAATTTAAAGTCAATCTCTCTAAATATATCAACTTCAATCATCCTATCGCGTAACTCCAAAACAACTCCGAGTTGTAAGGTTAAGACTCTCGGTTCATTAGTATCAGTTAGCTCAATGTATCACTACACTTACACACCTGACCTATCTACGTCTTAGTCTCAAACGGACCTTACTGAATCTCTTCAGGGAAAACTCATCTCAAGGCTAGTTTCGTACTTAGATGCTTTCAGCACTTATCTATTCCGCACGTAGCTACCGGGCAATGCAATTGGCATCACAACCCGAACACCAGCGGTGCGTTCACTTCGGTCCTCTCGTACTAGAAGCAAACCCTCTCAATTTTCCTACGCCCATGGCAGATAGGGACCGAACTGTC